>JBCBCH010000017.1:0-14184 GCA_038530835.1 Bacteroidota bacterium
CCAGCCCCATCAACAAGTTCAATGGAAGCTTGGTGCGCTGGCACCCAATGTTTCTCCTTCATGGTGTATCGCTTGATAACATCCAAGCCCAAATCTGCAACGAATAGTCCCCCTTCATTAAAATGGGTCTTGTGCACATGAGAGGTTTTTACGCTATCCAAATTCTTATGGTCTATCAACTGTCTTTTTCCCAAACGCCCATCATCTTCCAAATCGAAAATACTCAAGTTGCCTCCGGTATAGTTTGAAATAGCCAGTTGGCCATCCCCAGATAAGGCTACGTGGCAAGGATGGGCTCCTCCGGTTCCCATGCTATTCAGTTCCTCCAAAACCCCGTTTCGTAATGAAAAAGCGGAAACACCTCCGCCCAAACTATCAAAATCGGCCGTTTCCTGTACCGCATATACATATTGCTTGTCTGACGAAATAGCCAAAAACGATGGGTTGGGCAGCTTGGCTAGCAACAATGCACTATCCAACTGACCGGTCCTGGAGTCGAAAGCCAATGTATAAATTCCCTCACTCGCCCCGCTGGTGTAGGTTCCAACGAACAACGTAACGTTTTCTTTCATGGGTTCTTTTTCTGAGCAACTTAGGGTCATCAACAATAGCAAAATAATGCTTGCGTACAAAAATCTCATCTCTAACAGGGTATTTTGCTGAAAGTAACAACTTAATTCGACAATTGAAGGTTCTTTGACCCCTTCTTAATATTTTTGATTGGTGACCAAGGATATATTGATATTGGTATTGAGTTGTTTAGGGTTGTGTCAAGCCCTTTTCCTTTGCGTGTATTTGTTCACCTTAAAAAAAGGGGAGCGAAGTGCCAATATTTTGTTGGCGTTGGTGATTCTAGGATTGACTATCCGTATTGGAAAATCCGTACTCAATGTCTATTTGGACCTTGAGCCGTGGCAGCGAAACCTGGGATTATCTGGAGTACTCCTCACTGGTTCTGGTCTTTGGTTGTATGGAAAAGTGTTGTTGGCAGGCAAAAGACTTGCCTCGCAACACTTACAACACTTTCTTCCCTTCGTTTTGTTTGCCCTTGCCTCTGGATGGATTCCAAATAACGGTTCCCTGGTTGGGGTCCTGATTTATTGTTCGGTTTTTGCTCATTTAGCAGTCTACCTTTTCCTGTCTTTTGGAATTTTTGCAAACTATCGGAAACGGGTACATCCACAAAAATTGAATTGGTATCGCAATTTGGTTATTGGGGTGGCTTTTTTGTGGATTTACTATATGGGGCACCTTTCCGGTATCTTCTCCTTTTATATTGGCGGTGCCTTGTCGTTTTCGTTGCTGATTTACATCTTTTCTTTTTTGTTTCTGCAAAAACATGCTTTTCAATTGGGCAAGTACAATGCGTCCAAATTGGATTCGGATGCGTCACAGAAAATCATGGCTGCTTTGAAAACACTTTTTGAACAAGAAGAATTATATTTGGAAAGTGCTTTAACATTGGAAAACGTTGCCACGGAACTCAATGTTACCCCAAGAATTCTTTCCCAAGCCATCAACCAAACAGAGCAAACCAATTTTTCCGGTTTTGTGAACCATTACCGCATTGAAAAAGCAAAAAACCTTTTGCAGCAGCCCAAATATCAAAAAGAAAAAATCGCCAGTGTAGCTTTTGACTGTGGTTTTGGCAATGTCACTTCCTTCAATCTCGCTTTCAAGGCCCAAACCCAAAAAACACCTTCGCAATATCGAAACGCATTCTTCAAAACCTGATTTTTCGTTTTAAGATTCATGTTTTTTAAAGGCTAATCGCCAGGATTAAAGCTTCTTTGCTTTGTAAAACGCCTGAAATGAAAAACTTTCTGTTTTTAGGTCTCCTCACCTTATTGGGGTGCCAAACCCAACAAAAGGAACTTCATAACCCTCATCATCCTGAGAAAAAAGTGGTGCTGGATGGACTGAACCATCCATGGAGTATTGCTTTTTTGTCAGAAGACGAAGCACTCATTTCGGAAAAGGATGGAAATCTGGTTAAAGCCAATCTAGCGTCCAAAACCAAAACCGTTCTGAAAGGTTTTCCAAGCGACTTGACAGATAGTATTCGCGCCTATAGTATTGGCGACAATTCAGGCATCTTTGAAGTGTTATTGGACCCTGATTTCAAAAAAAACCAATGGGTTTATTTTTCCTATGCCGCAAAAAAACAAGGAGAGGGTCGAACCACCAAAGTCGTTAGGGCTCAATTGCAGAACGATTCTTTGGTTAACCATCAAACGTTATTGGTAGCCGAACCCTTTGCTCGCGAATACTTTCATTTTGGCGGGGGAATGCTGTTCGGACCTGATGGAAAACTGTACATCACTATCGGTGAACGCTTGTATTGGGAGAGGGATAATCCTCCTATACCCAATGCACAAAATCCCAATGACAAAAGAGGTAAAATCTATCGCATCAATCCCAATGGAAGTATCCCTGAAGACAACCCAGATTTTGGCGATGGAGCTATTCCAGGTATTTATGCAATGGGGATTCGGGCCGCGCAAGGACTAACCATACACCCCGAAACCAGAACCATTTGGTTCTCCGAACACGGAACCATTCAAGGGGACGAAATCAACATCTTACAGGCTGGAGCCAATTATGGTTGGCCCAATGTAACCTCAGGAAAGCTGCGTAGCCCCAATTACAAACCTGCAAAACTCCCCGGGGTTTCCTTTACTTCACCTGTTTGGTTTTGGCCCCATACCGTAGCACCTACCGGATTGGCTTTTTATACAGGAGAAGACTTTCCCCACTGGAAGAACAATCTATTGGTACCTGGTTTGTCTCGAGGGAGTTTGTGGCGTTTTCGTATAGAAAATGATACCGTAAAAAGTGCGGAAGAACTCTTTGTCGATGACCGAGTCCGTATTCGAAAAGTGAGGCAAAGTCCAGGAGGGAAGCTATATATACTCACCGACGAAGATGACGGAAAACTGATTCAAATCATTCCAAAAACCTATTCAAATTCCTAAAACATGAAACAAACTCTTTTACTATTCATCTGCTGTTTGAGTCTCTCACTACAAGCACAATCTGAAACCGAAGCCATTAAAGAAACCCTTCAGAAATATTTGAAAGGGTCCTCGTATAGCGAACCCCAAATAAACCTCGAAGCCTTTTACGAAGAGGCGGATTTATTCCTGTACAAAGAAGGTGAAGATATATTTCTGTGGACGCCGCAGCAATATGCCACAGCGATGGGAAAGCGGGAACAAGGAAAATACAACGGACGCGAAGGCACCATTCTCGACCTTGACTATGCCAATAACATCGCCACGGCTAAAGCGGAAATCTATACCCCCAAGGCGAATCTGCGGTTTATTGATATGTTTCTACTCAAAAAACTCGATGGACAATGGAAAATCATAAGTAAAGCCGCCACGAAAATCGAGGAGTAGCTATCCTTTTGCCATTACAAGGGTAGATTTGATTTCTTTTCGTAAATAGTATCCTGTAACCACCGTTGCCAATACATCCGCTATTGGAAAAGAAAGCCATACGCCCAATTCCCCCAAGAAGTTAGGAAGCAACAAAATCAATGGAATAAAAAAGAAGCCCTGTCTGGTAAGCGTCAGCAATAAAGCTGGAATGGCTTTTCCTATGGCTTGAAAATATGCCGCACCGATGAGCTGAAGGGCAATAATCGGTGTGGCCAAAAACACCCAGCGCATAGCGGTTGGCGCATGTGCCATAACAAAAGCGTTGGTGGCCAATTCTTCGGGTGGCAAATCGGGACGATTACTAAGAAAAAGATCGGTGAAAAACTCTGAAAACGCCATAAGTCCAACAAAAACAATAGTAGCCACCAAAGCGGCATATTTAATAGCGGTATAGATAGACTCTTTGACGCGCTCATATTGAAATGCCCCGTAATTGTATCCTGCAATAGGCAAAAATCCCTGGGTGACCCCAAATACGGGAAATAACGCAAACATGAGCATGCGACCGATAATCGCATAAACGGC
The DNA here is from genome assembly GCA_038530835.1 of Bacteroidota bacterium. Taxonomy (GTDB): domain Bacteria; phylum Bacteroidota; class Bacteroidia; order Flavobacteriales; family Flavobacteriaceae; genus Flagellimonas. The sequence goes on from JBCBCH010000017.1 coordinate 3,969, forward strand.
AATCAAGGCTTCCCCTCCCAAACTAAACAGGATGTTGTTCAATAACAGATAAATGACGCTGGTTACCGCCTGGCGCGAAAGGGTCACAAAACCCAATCCTCCGATTTCTGAAAGAATCTTTGGTCGCAGGGCCAAGTGCTTCCATTGTATCTTAAGTTCGGAATTAGGAGAATAGAAAAAGTAAATGATGTAAGATAAACACAGCAAATAACCAGCGGTTGTAGCCCAAGCAGCACCATGCATACCCCAATCCAGAACATAAATAAAAATATAATCCAAGAACAGATTCCCAACGGAAGGAATGATCATCGCAATCATGGCAAACTTTGGTTTACCTTCCGCCCGAATGACGGAATTCCCCATCATACAAAGCGCCAAAAAAGGAACCCCATACAGTACGATGATGTAGTAAATCTTGGCGGGCTCAAAAATGGCACCCTTTCCTCCAAAGGCCGGTATGAGAACATCAACAAATGCCAAACCAACAACCACCATGCTGATAGTGACCAAAAGGGTCAAAGTGATTTGATTCCCAAAGGTGTTTAGCGCCTTTTCCTTATTTCCGGAACCCAAGGCCCTTGAAATAATACTGGAACCTCCAATACCAATGGCCATCCCCAAGGCTGCAATGAAAAAAGATACCGGAAGTACAACATTGATGGCGGCGATGGCAATAGATCCAATCCAATTCCCTACGAAAATAGAATCCACCAAAATGTTCAAGGACATTACCAAGATTCCAATAGAGGCCGGAACCGCTTGTTTGATAAGTAGTTTTCCGATGGGTTCAGTACCCAATTGGTCTGATAGTACTTTGGCCATGCGCTTTTAAATTCCCTTGGTTTTAGCAAAACAAAGGGGCTTATGGGGAAGGTCTCAAACCGGGAGCTCCGCTTTGGATTCCCATGCTGTTATCCATTCTGCCATTAAAGAAACCCAAGCGTCACTGTCATTCAAACAAGGAATATGTTTATAATGCTCTCCTCCGGCTTCCTCAAATTCTTCTTTCCCTTCCATGGCGATTTCCTCTAGGGTTTCCAAACAATCGCTCACAAAGGCCGGGGTAATGACCGCTAATCTTTTTTTGCCTTCCTTGGCCAATCGTTCAAATTCGAAATCGGTATAGGGTTTCAACCATGGGTCACCTGCGAGTCTGGATTGAAATGAGGTACTAACTTTATCTTCGGGAAGATTCAGATAGTTTTTGACCAATTCCGTGGTGTCATAACATTGGTGACGGTAACAAGTGTGATGGGCTACTGAGTTTATCTTACAGCAGTTTCCGTCAATTTTGCAATGAAACTTGGTAGGGTCCGATTTTCGGATATGTCTTTCTGGGATGCCATGGTATGAAAACAATACGTGGTCATATTCAAAATCCTTTAGTCCTTCGGCAATGCTTTCGGCCAAAATTTTAATATACTCTGGATTGCTGTAAAAGGCAGGCATGGTAGTCAAGTGCATATTGGGAAAATGCTTTTGCTGTACCTCCATGGTCTTTACGACTACGGTTTCGTAACTAGACATCGCATAATGTGGATACAGGGGCACCAACAATACCTCATCCACCCCTTTTTCTTCAAGTTGTTTGAGTGCTTTTTGGATACTCATGGTACCGTAGCGCATCCCCAAGGCAATAGGCATTTCAATTTTTTGTTGCACTTTTTCCGTGAAGCGTTCCGATATGATAATCAGTGGAGAACCTTCATCCCACCAAATTTTCGCGTACGCTTTTGCGGATTTTTTAGGGCGCGTTTGCAAAATGATTCCCCGCACCAAAACATTACGCAACCATTTGGGCACATCAATTACCCTTTCGTCCATCAAAAATTCATCGAGATACGGCTTAACGTCCTTGGGCGTAGGACTATCCGGTGATCCTAAATTCACCAACAAAATACCTTTCATAGCAGGAAAAATAAGTTCTAACTAGGGTGCAAAAATACTACTTGAAGCTGATTTAACATTTCAATACATCCATTACTTTCCTTATAATTCCATAGATAACCCTAATTTCACCTGAAGAAATGGATTCCCATATGCGGTGTGTTGTTTTCCTGCTGGTTTTCTTATGGGGGATATGTTTGCTCCCAGCCCAGGTTGTTTGCTCTTCTGGAGATTCCCTTCGCTTTAAAGAGAAGATACAGAGCGTAAAGTCTATTAATGTGAATCAGCATTTAGGGGATTCGCTTGCGTTTATTGGAAAAACGTTTTTGGGCACACCATATGTAGAAAAAACATTGGAGGTGGGTGAAACCGAACAATTGGTCATCAATTTAAGTGGATTGGATTGTACCACCTTTGTGGAGAATGTTCTGGCCTTCGGCAAATTGGTCAAAAACGAATCATACACCTTTGAAGATTTTACCCAAGCCTTGCGAACCATCCGCTATCGTGATGGCGTGCTCAACGGCTATCCATCTCGTCTTCATTATTTTACGGACTGGATTCGAAACAATGCCCAAAAGGGTTTGGTAAAAGACATTACAAATGAACTCGGTGGAGAAGTGTTGTCAAAACCCATCAATTTTATGGGGACGCATCGCAATTTGTATCCCTTTCTGAGCTCTGACGAAAATCATAAGGCCATCTTGAAAGTGGAAGCCGGTTTGGCAAAAGAAGAGCTTTGCATACTTCCGCAAAATGGGATTGTGGAAAAGGAACATCTGATTCAATCTGGAGATATCATAGCCCTTGCCACTTCCATCAAAGGTTTGGACGTGACCCATACCGGTTTTGCTATCGAGAAAGATGGGCGCATTCATCTGCTGCATGCTTCTTCTTCAGGTGAAGTAACGATTACTGAAGAACCGCTCGCTGATTACCTGAAAAAAGTAAAAAACAATACGGGAATTATCGTTGCGCGACCCGTATTTTAAGGAAATTAGGGCTTTACTCCCAAACACCAGAGAATTCCCCCCAGTAAATGTTTTTGAAAATCTGGCTCATCGAAGCTTTCCTTGGTATGACCTCCACCAGTATAGAAAGACCGTCCTCCGTCAAATTCATGAAACCAGGCAATGGGATGGTTTTGGCCATTAGTCCCACCCTCATAACTTGTTTCATCCAAGTTTAGCAAGACTTTCATTTTTGGATTTAGATTTTTATAGTTGTACCACTCATCACTCCTTTGCCAAGTGCTTCCCAGATGGACGGTTGACGGATGCGTATTGTTTAGCACATCTATTTTTGCATCACGAATATTTGGATTATTGGGATGACTGTCGAAATATCCCCCGACCAGTTTCCCAAACCATGGCCAATCGTATTCGGTATCGGTTGCGGCATGGATGCCCATGAAACTTCCCCCGTCTTTGATATAGTTTTCAAAGGCAACTTGTTGTTTGTCATTCAAAACATCTTGGGTAGTACTCAAGAAAACCACACACTGATAATTAGCCAAATTGGTTGCGTTGAAATCTTCAGATGTTTCGGTTTGCAACACCACAAAACCGTTATCACGCCCAAGTTTTCGAAGGGTTTCCACCCCTTTTTCAATAGACTCATGTCGGTACCCTGCTGTTTTGCTAAAGACCAAAACAAATTTTGGGGGAACCACTTCTTCCGAAGTGTTTTCTTCCGTAGTGGTTTGGGCATTGGAACAGCTCCATAATACGAGCAACAGAAGTGATAAGGTTAAGCGTTTCATAAGGTGATGTTAAGCGATAGAAGATAAATACTTTTTAGGGGTAGTCCCGTACTTCTTTTTAAAAGAGGCGATGAAATGGCTAGCGGTGCTATAGCCAACCTTTAACCCGACTTCATTGACATTGTGCCTACCCGTTTCTAGCATTTTCCGGGCAAACTCCATCTTGTAATCAAACAAAAATCCAAAAACGGAATCTCCATAAATCTGTTTGAAACCTTCCTTTAGTTTTTTAAGGCTCAATCCAATTTCCTCAGAAAGTTGGTTCAAGGTAGGGGGTTCGGCCATACGTGCAATGATGATTTCCTTGGCCATTTTTATCTTTCTCACATTTTCTTCATCTGCCAGAAACGGGCATTGTTCCAAATCTGCGTCAGGGGTTTTATTGAAGTACAGCGAAATGAGTTCGTAGACTTTTCCTTTCACATACAATTCCTTCATAAAGGGATTCAAATTGTATTGCATCAACTGACTCAACACCACCGCAATGGAAGGTGAGACCATTTCTTGGCCGTAATACTTCTTCTCTTTGAACTCTTCGCTCAAAAAAGGAATGTACCCTGCCTCTTTCGAAAACAGCGAATGGAATTTTCGAATGGTCATAATAACCGACAACAGCCAAGTATTAGGCGAGACTATTGCGTGCAAAGGGAGGTCACGTTGGGTATTGTAAAGTAGCAGACTATTTTCTTCTGACACTTCGAGTTGATAACCGCCTTGGTTGAAAAGAAACTTTGAATTTCCCTTCAAACAAAAATGAAATTGTATGTAGGAACTATCGATTTCCCGCTCAGCAAGGGTTTCCTCGTCCGTGTCATTTTGAATTTTTAGAACAAAAAAACCAGATTCTACCAAAACTTCCTCGTACGAACCTGTAGCGATACTTTTCATAGGTGCAAATTAAAATTCAGCGAACGCCACTTTATTTAGAACTACTCTAAATTAACATATTTTTCTTTCAAAGCTCCTTTTTTCATTGATAATCCGAGATTTTTTAGAAATCTGGGTTGGCTAGGAGCTTTATGCGGCATTAAAAGTTCCGCTAGCGTTATTTTTTCAAATATACGGCTTCTATTTTTGTGCTGATTTATTGCCTTTCATGAGGAACCCCAGTAATTCAAGAAACAGTTCGTTCTACGGCATTGGACTCAGCTACAAAAAAGCTGATGCCGATATCCGTGGAAAATTCAGTTTGGATGTTCCGGCCATTGATAAAATTATGGTCACTGCAAAAGCAGAGGGTTTAGATGGGTTGCTCGCTATTTCTACCTGTAACAGAACCGAGCTTTACGGTTTTGCGCAACATCCATATCAGCTTATCAAAATGCTTTGTGAGCAAACGGAAGGCACCGTAGAGGAATTCCAGGAGGTTGCTTACGTCCACAAAAATCATGATGCGATTACACATTTGTTTCGTGTAGGTACAGGACTGGACAGTCAAATTCTTGGGGATTTTGAAATCATTAGTCAAATCAAACAGGGCTTTTATCGCTCCAAAAAACATGGAATGACACATCCCTTTTTGGAACGTTTGTGTAATTCGGTCATTCAGGCGAGCAAGCGAATTAAAAATGAAACACAGATTTCCTCTGGTGCAACTTCGGTGGCTTTTGCTTCCGTAAAGTATATTTTAGAACATTCCCCTAATATATCCGAGAAAAATATTCTGTTGTTCGGTACGGGTAAGATAGGTCGAAATACATGCGAAAACCTCATCAAACATTCGGACAACTCGCATATTACTTTAATCAACCGAACACGCACTAAGGCGGAGGCCATAGCCGGTAAATTCAAACTCACAGTAAAGGATTATGGGGAATTGCAAACCGAAATACGCAAGGCGGATATTTTAGTAGTGGCCACTGGCGCGCAACTTCCTACCGTTTCAAAAGCCTTGATTCACCCTAAGAAACCCCTCTTGATTTTAGACCTTTCCATCCCAAAAAACGTTACGGACGATGTAGAGGAATTGGACAACGTTTCGTTGGTGCATCTTGACCAGCTTTCTCGATTGACCGATGAAACCCTGGAAAAGCGGAGGCAGTTTATCCCGCAAGCGGAGGAAATCATTTCCGAAATCAAAACGGATTTCCTGAAATGGCTGGAAACCCGAAAATTTGCGCCCGTTATTAGTGCTTTAAAAGAGAAATTGAAAGTAATGAAGGCCGAGGAAATTGACTTTCACTCCAGAAAGCTTTCAGATTTCAATCAAGACCAAGCTGAAATCATATCGGACCGTCTCATTCAAAAAATAACCAAACAGTTTGCCAACCATTTGCGCAAATCTGATGTGGACACCGAGGATAGCCTTGCAATCATCCAAAAAATCTTTCAGCTGGAAATAGATTCCGAATGGGCAAAATCATAAGAATCGGTACACGCGAAAGCGAATTGGCCCTTTGGCAAGCAAAAACAGTACAGTCCAAGTTAGAGGGTTTGGGCTGTGATACGATTTTGGTGCCCATTACTTCTACCGGAGACCAAATTTTGGATAAGCCCCTGTATGAATTGGGCGTGACCGGAATTTTCACGAAGACCCTTGACATTGCATTGCTCAAAGGCCAAATTGACATCGCGGTGCATTCCATGAAAGATGTTCCCACCCAACTACCCCAAGGAATTGTTCAGGCCGCCGTCTTGGAACGTGCCGACTCGACGGATATTCTGGTACACAAAGGTGTTGATTTTCTATCATCTGAAGCAGGAAATATTACCATAGCAACAGGTAGTTTGCGCAGAAAAGCACAGTGGTTGCATCGCTACCCACATCATAAGGTTGTTGACCTTCGGGGAAATGTGAACACGCGCCTGTTAAAGCTCATTGAAAACGACTGTCAAGGCGCCATATTTGCCAAAGCGGGTCTACAACGCATAAAACTACTTCCTAAAGATGCACTTGATCTGGACTGGATGGTTCCAGCACCGGCCCAAGGGGCTATGGTGGTGGTTACTACCAATTCTGACGATTATTGCAAAGAAGCTTTGGGTCAGATCAATCACCAGCCAACCGAAGTCGAGACACAAATCGAACGTGATTTCTTGAGAACCCTTGAAGGGGGTTGTACCGCACCTATCGGGGCAATAGCGAAATTAAAAAACCAATCGGTTTATTTTAAAGGCTGCCTGTTTTCTTTAGATGGAAAAGAAAAGATTGAAGTGGAAAAAACCATTACTCCAAAAGATATTTCAGACTTTGGTAGACGCTGTGCTAATGAAGTATTGGATTCAGGCGGGAAAATTTTGATGCAACACATCCGTGATGAAAACAGTGCTGTCCACTAAAGTGCTCTCTCCCTCGCAAAAAGAACTTTTGCTAAATGCCAAGGTTGGTTTCGTGGAATACAATGCGATTGAAATCCAATTTCCTGAAGTATCTCTGCCGTTAGACGAATCCCATTATATTTTTACAAGCAAGAATGCGGTGAAGGTTTTTGTAAATGCTTTGCAAAAAGCAGCGGTTGATAGAAATGTTTACAATTGTTATTGTGTCGGGGACAAAACCAGAGCATTTCTAAAGGAAGAAGGACTAGCTGTGATGGAAACTGCTCAAAATGCCCTTGAACTGGCTGGAAAAATTGTTCAAAATTATAATACCCATCGGTTTGTTTATATTTCTGGCAATTTAAGGCGAAATGAGCTTCCGGAACTCCTGTCCCAATATAACGTTTGGTATCAAGAAATGGTTGGGTATGAAACCCTACTTAAGTCAAAACAATTTTCGCAAGCTTTTGATGGAATCCTTTTTTTCAGTCCCAGTGGTATTCGAAGCTATTTGGAATCGAATCCCAACCCTAAAAGTCCTGTGTTTTGCATAGGAAAAACCACAGCTGAGGCAGCAAAACCACACTTTGAAACAATAATCATTGCCAATCGTCCCACGACCGAAAATGTATTGGTACAAACCATAAAGTTTTTCAACCAAAATGATTAAAAACGATTTATTCCTTCGGGCACTTATAGGTGAAACTGTAGACCGGCCTCCGGTATGGATGATGCGTCAAGCGGGGCGCTATTTGCCCGAATTCATGGCGCTAAAGGAAAAGTATGATTTCTTTACGCGTTGCCAAACTCCCGAATTAGCTTCTGAAATTACGGTTCAGCCCATTCGACGGTACGGTATGGATGCCGCAATTCTATTCAGCGATATTTTGGTGATTCCACAAGCGATGAACATAGAGGTTCAAATGAAACCCAATTTTGGGCCCTATTTGCCTAATCCCATACGCAACGCTCAGGATTTGGAGCATGTAATCGTACCAGATGTTCACGACGCTTTGGGATATGTAATGGATGCCATCAGCATGACCAAGGAAAAATTGAATGAAGAAGTACCCTTGATTGGTTTTGCAGGGTCGCCATGGACGATTTTGTGTTATTGCGTAGAAGGTCAAGGCAGCAAGAGTTTTGATAAAGCGCGAGGATTGTGCTTTACCCAGCCCGAAGTGGCCCACGAACTACTACAGCGCATCACGGATACTACCATAGCCTATTTAAAGGCGAAAGTTGCGGCGGGCGTGAATGCAGTGCAGGTTTTTGATTCCTGGGGAGGTATGCTTTCACCAACAGATTATCAAACCTTCTCATGGCCGTACATTCAACAAATTATAGACGCGCTAAAGGACATGGCACCAGTTATTGTATTTGGAAAAGGGTGTTGGTTTGCTTTAAAAGAAATGGCAAATTCCGGAGCTTCAGCCGTTGGGGTGGATTGGACCTGTTCGCCTGAAAATGCCCGATACCTCACTGGAGGCAAAATTACCTTGCAGGGCAATTTTGACCCAGCTCGCTTGCTATCACCTCCTGAGGAAATCAAAAAAATGGTAAAACAGATGATTGACGCCTTTGGAAAGGATAAATACATTGCCAATTTAGGACATGGTATCCTACCCAATATTCCTATGGAGAATGCCAAGGCATTTATTGACGCGGTTAAATCATATGGTGCGTGAAATGGGTAAAGCTATTGAAGCAGGTACGGCCCAAAATGTTCGGGAAACTCCTATGGCTTTCCTTAACGCATCCACCCTATGTGATTCCCACGTTTTTGGCAACTCAGCAATGTATGGCACTGTCAACGGAATTCTATGGTCGAAAGCATTATCAAAATGGTCCGGAAAACGCTTTTAGACATGCGCTTTGGAACTATCTTATCGCGAAACGCTGTTTCCGATGGTGGAAAAGGGAGCTCAAAGTACTTTCATGGGCAAAAAAAATTACAGATTGGCATGAAGATGCTTTTGTCAATACTGAATTGGCTCGAAAAATGGATGAACATAACAATGCTATCGGAAGAGAGTTGTTCGCTAAGCATGGCTTGAGTGAGGAAAAAAGCTTGGCGGCCCTAAAAGAAATGACCTTGGTGTCTATTCACATAACCATCGAAACCGATTTGGAGAAGTTCAAACAGCACCTCGTACACATCAAAACAACATGAAAGACGCATTTTACGCCTATATCCAACAATTGCAAGACACCATCACCACTTCGCTAGAAGCCATTGACGGAAAAGCTAGGTTTCAAGAAGATACTTGGAAACGACCGGAAGGCGGTGGGGGCAGAACACGCGTAATTGAAAACGGGAATGTCTTTGAAAAAGGGGGTGTCAATATTTCTGCAGTGCATGGGGAGCTGCCCAAAAGCATGCAACAATATTTTGGGGTTGAGGATGCCGATTTCTTTGCTTGTGGTTTGAGTTTGGTACTTCACCCAAAAAATCCGATGGTGCCTACCGTGCACGCCAACTGGCGCTATTTTGAAATGTATGACAGAACTGGCGCCATCGTTGACCAGTGGTTCGGTGGAGGACAAGACTTGACACCTTACTATTTATTTGAAGAAGACGCACAACACTTTCATACCATCTGCAAAAAAGCCTGTGATGCGCACAATCCAGAGTTTTATCCTACCTACAAAAAAAGATGTGACGAATACTTCTGGAATACGCATAGAAATGAAGCTCGCGGCGTCGGCGGCCTTTTCTTTGACTATTGCAAAGCCACGGAAAGCATGGCCATGGAAGATTGGTATAATTTCGTCACTGAAATTGGGGACAGCTTCTTGGAGGCATACCTTCCAATTGTTGAAAAACGAAAAGAATGGTCCTTTTCGCAAGAAGAAAGGGACTGGCAAGAGATTAGAAGGGGACGCTATGTCGAATTCAATTTGGTGCACGACAAAGGGACGCTTTTTGGGCTTAGAACCAACGGTCGCATTGAGAGCATTTTAATGAGTTTGCCCCCACATGTGCAATGGAAGTATGACCACCATCCAGAAGAAGGAAGTAGAGAAGAAGCCTTAATCAAGGTTTTGAAACACCCCAAAGCCTGGGTTTAATAGTATCTTCACAAAGCATGAAACAAAAAATCTATCAAATCGATGCGTTTGCCAACAAGGTTTTTACGGGAAACCCAGCTGCCGTTTGTATTCTCGAAGATTGGTTAGCTGATGACCTCATGCAGAGCATCGCAGAAGAAAATAATCTTGCCGAAACGGCATTTGCCGTTAAAAATGGTGAACAATATGCTTTGCGTTGGTTTACCCCTGAAACGGAAGTTGACCTTTGCGGACATG
>JBCBCH010000018.1:0-14178 GCA_038530835.1 Bacteroidota bacterium
AACCGAATCGCAGCATCTTTGATGGCACTGTCCAAGTCGGTATTACCCACAGTCTGGGCATAGTCGTAAGCGAAACTCATTCCAAAAGCCGTATTGGAATGGGTGCCAACCCTAATAGGATAAACCAACTTTGGGTAGTATTCAATATACGCTTTGGAAATATAATCTTCCAAGGGTTTTAGGGTTCTATACCATTTTTGTGCAAGCGGGTCATCCCAAGTGTAAAGCTCTTCTTGTAGCTTGAGCAACCAAGCCCAACCATAGGTTCTTTCAAAGGATTTGCTTTCGCGGTTCAGGGAAAAATAAGCAACTTCTTTCGCTATATTTTCAGCAGTCAAGTTTTCATCAAGCATCCCGATGGCTTCTTCCCTTTTGGCCAATTCAGGGAAGTGTTTTAGCAAATACACCAAAGACCAATGTCCATGAACGGCGGAATGCCAATCAAAACAACCATAGAAAGCCGGGTGGTGCGCTTCGGGCATGGCCAAATCGCTTTCTTGGGCAATTACCAATCCGGATTTGTAAGGTAGGGGATTTTGGATACAGCCAAGGGGCAACTCGGCAAGGCGGTTTGCTTCGTTGATATCCAGGCTGATTGTTTTGGTCAGCTTTTCAGGTGGGGCAGGAGTGGTTACTTTTTCGGGCTCATCCTTACAAGATGATATGGACAGCATACAAATGCTGATGACTATGGGAAATCTAACGTTCATGGAAGATTTGTTAATAGGTTAAAGTTAGCAAGAAAGCTATATGATATCGACTCATGGTTAGTGCCTAACATTTTGGGTCTTTTCTTTTCCCTTTTCGGTCATGGCGAAGTCCGTTCTTCGCTTCATGGTTTTTATAAATTCCACTTTTCTGAACCGCAGTGCACTCCAATCGGTGTCAATGGCGACTTGTCTCACGCCTTCAAATCCATATTCACCCAGCGTTTGCCAACCATTATCTCGGTTGATTTCTGATGTGTACTTCTTGGATGTTTTTTTGGGATAGGCAAACCAAACCAGTCCATCACCTTCCAGTTTTTCATCAATTTGTGGCGTAAGGGTACTGATGTCATTCAGTTCTTTTACAAAAGCCAAAACGAACTCGATTTCACCAATATTTTCTATATCCGTTTCCACTACGGCGAAATTTTTGATTGTATGAAGCTCCTGTTCAAATTCTTCGGGTGGATCTACCACCAGAATCTGTTTATGGTCTTTAAAATTCAGTTTTTTGAATAAGGGGGTTACAGTCATATTTCCTGGTGCTATGGAGTTGGATTTTAAGTGAAGTGTAGGTGATAATTTACCGTGCAATTCCGATATACGCCCTTAACAAATTAAGAGTTTCTAGCAATTGAAGGTAACGAATTGCATTTTAAAATACGTGTCCGGTCGAGATGGTATTCTTTATTTGATTATTCTGGCATACTCCATATAAGCGGCTGTTTTTTCGGCTATCGCTGTACCATAGAGTTTTTCTACGATATGGAAGGATACATCAATCCCTGCGGAAATTCCGCCCGAAGTATAGATTTTTCCTGAATTCACGAAGCGTTTGTCTTTTTGCGGAATTCCGGAGGGGACCAATTCTTGTAAATGGTCGTATACCAGATGGTGTGTACAATAGGGTTGTTCATGTAGCAAACCCAATACAGCCAACAGCCTTGCCGCGGAACAAATACTTACGGTGATTTCGGTATTTTGGTGAACCTTGGATATCCAATCCAATGTATTTTGGTTTTGCATCAATTCCCTCGTGCCAGAACCACCGGATAGAATCAAAATGTCCAACTGAGGACAGTTCGTATAATCATAATCTGGGTTTACGGAGAGTCCATTTACCGCGGATACGGGCTCAAGCGATTCGCTAACCGTAAAAACATCGAATAAACCAAAGTCATTTATCTCGGAAGTGACTGCGAAGACTTCAAAAGGTCCTGCAAAATCCAGTACTTCCGCACCATCAAAAATCAATATGCCTACATTTCTTTTACGCATTGGTTATCTTTCGTGTGTACACAAAAGTAGTCGCCAAGGGAAAGGTATAAAAGGACAAAACCACGTACTATCGGGACAAAATCCGTGGAAGAGCGAACCTGCTTTAGGTTGATGGCCTTAGCTTTTTTATCGCACTAACTCATTCACTGCTCGGACGGCCGAACGTGCAGCGGTATGCACACTGCTCCAATCTTCTCCATCGGTATATGCCGTGCCGGCAAAAAAGAGCTTATCGTCTACGGATTCTCCCAGCGTTCGTACCCTTCGCCAATTTTCTTGGTCGTACACATAGGCACCATTGGCGAAAGGTTCTTCATTCCAGTTTTGTGAAATATGTTTGATGTAATTTGAAGAAGCTTGCCCATCAAATAGCGCATCCAGTTCATTCAACATGTACTCAATCAACGCATCATCGGACAGCTGTCGATACGGAAGTGTTCCTGAACCCACGGTAAACAAACCTAAAACATGTTGGTTTGAGTTTTGTCCGTAAGCTGCATTGTAGTATAATTTTTGACCTGCCGACTCAGGAGTTATATCGAAACCAATAGCGGTAGGGTAAAATTTTTGGGAAAACTCGATAAACGCTTTAAAACCATCCCAAACGGTTACGTTGTTGATGGCATTCAACTTGTTGTCGGGTAATTGCGGGGTAAATGTAATGGAACCATTCTGTAGCAGTTTTACGGGGACGGTAACAATGACCTTTTCCGCTTGAAACCCGCCATTTGATGTGTTGACCAAAATATTCTCACCGGAGTAATCTATAGATTCCACAATTTCGTTGTAGGATATTTTGTTTTGTAAGGACGGGACAACATACGTTTCGAAAAAATCAAGCCAAGAAGCGCCGATAAACTTTTGGTCAATAGTAAAACCCAGGGCTCCCATGGACACCTGTTGGCCTTCAAACAGGGCCGTATCCGTATTGGGGTCGTAGGGTGTGGTTTGGGTTTGCACTGATATATTCGAATCGTTTACGATTTCATCAAATACACCTCGCTCCACATGCAGCCATTCCGCACCCAGCGGTATTGGGAAATTTGTAAAGTCATGGTTTGTTTTCATCCGACCACCGTACACAGAAGAAGCTTCCAAAATTTGAAAATCAATGCCTTGTTGGTTCAATAGATGTCCTGAGGTCATTCCAGCAGCACCAGCGCCTATAATCAGCACAGTTCCTTCAAAATCAGTTGAAGAATCGGCGTTGTCTGACGTGCATGACGCCAAAACGGATTGATACGGTAGACTGATGCCCAATAGGCTACACATTTTGATGAATTCGTTTCTGGTCATATGCTTTATTTCTAATTCGATAGGGGAGCGAACAGGTTTTGTTGACAATATACTTTTTTCTGTCATTCGTACCTGTTGGAAATAGAAAAGTCAAAACCGTTAGGAAGCTACCTTATCAGCAATCTAGAAGTGTGCAAACCGATTGGTTTCCCTGAAAACATAAAGATACCATGCCCTTCTTATGGACAGCCCAGGGATTATTCGCTGGTTTTTCGCGTTAAGAATGCTACGAAATCTTCCCCGTTAGTGTCATCAAATAAAATGGGGTTTCCATAGGCGGCCACATTGGCGACGCCCGCAGCATCCGCAAACGCCTTGATTTCCCTAGCGTGAAACGGATGATGGTAAAAACTGCCAGTGGTCAACGGTTCGTTGTTATGACCTCCTGTATTTGTGACCCAAATCTCTGGGTCATCTGAAGACAACAGGGAAAGCATATCTACTTGTTCCCGATAGGCCTCAACTTCAGGAGTGTCGTATTCTTCTTGAGTAGTAACACCGTAAAAACTGTACATGCTTTCTTCCCCAACTTCTTGGATGATGTCGTCCAAAGATGTTCCGAATTCATCAAAAACATCTCCAAGCCATCGGGTTTCAATGTCCAAGCTTGACTGTGTGGCATTCAAGGCAATCCCCTTTACCCTTGTACTTTCTTGAAGCACCAAATCAGTGCTGTTTACATCGCGCAAATCATTATTGGAGGCCAGCCATAAGGCGGTAGATGCACCGGCGGAAGTTCCAAATAGCACAATTTTGTCCTTGTCGATATTCAATTCGTTATGAATGTACCGTATGTATTGCAATCCTCTTTTTGAGTCGTTCAAACTTTTTAAAACGCCTTCATCATCTCCGGTTTCTATCAGCCTATAGTTAAGGGTTGCGACGGCAATACCGTTGTTCAACAACTGAACCACTTCTGTATCAAAATTTTCATTGTAGATAAAGCTTTTGTCTCCTCCGGTAAAGCCTCCGCCATGGATAAAAATCACGAGACCTGTCGGACTGGAACTGTTGGGCAGGAAAATATCAAACTTGGTTTTATCGTATTGGTCATAGGATATGTCCGGAGCAAATAAGGCGTCAACTCCCTGAAGGTTTATCGGGGGGCTGGTAAACTGCAATTCTATCAATGTATCTTCGGCATCTGGAAGCACGGTTGTTGCTTCATCGTCACTGCAGGATATTATGGTTGCCAAGGTCAGGGCCAAAAGGCAGATGGTTGATTGGGTGTTCATAGCATTGTATTTTTCATTTAGACCATAGAAACCACAAAGGGTTTAATTGGCCTTCCATTTATTGTAAACGGTCTAAATGGCAATTCGTTGTGCAGCTGAATCCGAAACGCAGAACCGGGCACCTAGGTAAAACCCCATGGAGAACTCCAAGCAGAGCGGCATGAAACGGATTGCTTTCGCCACGCTAACAAATGGCAAGCTTATTTCAGCTTGTACATGTCAATGAACTTTTGATCTAACGAAAGGGAATCCTTATATTTTTTTCGCAGATCATAGAGGTTTTTAGTGAGTGTTTTTACGATGGGGGCATATTCGGGATTGTGATATTCATTTTTCATTTCATGAGGGTCTTTTTCCCTATCATACAATTCCCATTCATCCACATCGTGATAAAAGTGGACCAATTTATATTGCTTGTTCACGATGCCATAGTGCCTTTTTACCATATGTACTGCTGGATATTCGTAATAATGATAATACACTGCGTCTCTGGTCCATTGGCCTTTTTCACCTTTTAATAGGGGGATTAGGCTTTCGCCTTGCATGTCTGAAGGGGGTGTAATTTGTGCGGCTTCCAGCAGGGTTTGGGCAAAATCAAGATTCTGTACCATTTCGTTCTCTATGGATTTGGGTTTGATAACTCCTGGCCATTTAATCATTAATGGGGTTTTGAAGGATTGGTCATAGATGAATCTTTTGTCAAACCAACCATGTTCACCAAGAAAAAAACCTTGATCGGAGGTATAAACGATTATGGTGTTCTCGGCAAGTCCACTTTCCTCCAAATACTCCAAAAGCCTTCCTACGTTGTCATCAACGGAAGAAATCGTAGCGAGATAGTCTTGCATATACCTTTGGTATTTCCATCGCATTTTTTCCTCCTCGGTCATTTTTGGCCATTGCGCTTCAAACTCTTGATTGATTTTTTGAAGCGTTGGCTCATATGCTTGTTTTTGTTCCTCCGTCGCCCTTCCATAAGGGCCGTAAAAACCATTCGGGAATTCTATCACTTCTGGTGCAACCAAGTCCCCCATCTTTGCTATCGTTTCAGGTTTTATTTTGCTATCGTGATTGTACATCATGTGTTTAAGCAAGTTCATTTCCGCGGTTTTTGCCGCAGTTCCCCTATTGTTGTAGTCATCGAACAAAGAAGCCGGTTCGGGGAATTTTTTTGTCGAAAATTCCTCAAATTTGTCTGCTCTCGGCCACCATGGCCTATGCGGTGCTTTGTGCAAATACATCATCATAAAGGGTTCCTCACTATTCGCCTCTCTTTTCAGCCAATCCAGAGACAAATCGGTGATAATATCGGTAACGTACCCTTCAATGTTCTTTACTTCTCCAGAGGTAGAAATAAAATCTGGGTTGATGTAATTGCCCTGACCGGGAAGTATCATAAACTCATCCACCCCTTTGGGGCTGTTTCCAAAGTGTAGCTTTCCGAACATGGCAGTTTTGTATCCATTTTTCTGAAAGATTTGTGGGAAGGTCGTTTGCGTAGTGTCGAACGGAAAATGATTGTCAATCTTTCCGTTGATATGATTGTGTTTTCCAGTAAGTATGGTTGCTCTTGAGGGCGCGCAAATGGAGTTGGTTACACAGGCGTTGGTGAACAACATCCCATCGTTTGCTATTTTATCGATGTTGGGGGTTTCTATGAGTTGACTTCCATACGCGCTAATGGCCTGGTAGGCATGGTCGTCGGACATAATGAAGATGATGTTAGGCCTTTTGGCTTTTTTTGGACTTTCTTTAGTCTTGTATCCGTAGTAGAATACCAAAAGGGTAACACAAATCGCGGTAAAAACTGTTTTCATGTTTTATTCTTTTCTGATGATTGAAAAACTGATATGGGAATTTCCCGTATCTGGACTTACATATAGTACTCTGTCTTTTTTAGTGCCATTGCAAGTAGTCTCATTGCAGAGATAAGAACCTCCTGCAAGCCGAATCTCGCCTTTTATATTTTTTGAAGTGGTAATGTCCCAAGTGTTGCCTATAACATTTACTTCTGCTACAGGGAATAGTTGGGTAGTATCTGCGATTATAGGCATTTTGTCTGTATTCGCATAGGCCCAATATTCATCATAAGTAGGAAGTTTGGCCTCAATCCAATTACAAAAGGCTAGGGCATCATTGTAGCTCACTTGCGTTATAGGGTTATTTGATTTGGCTTTGGTTTTTCCATCAGGAAATCTCCAATTTGCACCTTCGACCACATCGTATTCGAATACCGTTTTTTGAACGATGGACCAACCATAACGCTCAGCATCCGTTACATAATTGGTCTCGGCAACGAAGTCCGAGAACTCTTTTACCGAGACTCCGTTCATTTTTTTCGTTACGGGAGTGCAAGTGGTGAACACCAAGAAGACCAAACAGCATAGTTTTGCTATAACGGTATTATTTGAAATTGGTGTTTTCATTTTGTAAGGTCCACTATTATCAATTAGGATTCCATTACATAATTTTGAAATAGAAAATGCAATGTATTGAATTCAAATAACTTGTAAGACTTGATGGCTGAACAGGCTTTTAAACGGGTAAATCTTGTTCTTCAACTTCCAGATCATCCACCAAATATTGACTTTAGTATCCACTCGATAATAGAAAACCGAACAACTTCTCGAATATCCTTTATTTTCCAATTTGAACCAAGGTGAGGGAGCTTTTAAAAGCTATCCCAGGGTTCTTAAGAAAAAAACATCGGATTTATTTAAAATCCATTTCCAGTCGCATTCAAATGCAAAGTGCCTAATTGTATTTCCTCCTTACCTAAAAGCGATACTTTTCAATAATGTTTTCAACCTCATCTACTTGGGGTGGTGGTGTAAAGACCCTGAAGTTTTCACATTTGGTCCATCCATCCCATTTTTTCCACTTGCCACCGGTATCTAGAGTTGTCCTCATTTTCACCAGAGCATTTTTCATGTTGATGGCATAGCCCTCGTAGGTCTTCTGGTCTTTCACACCACTTCTTACATATTCTGCATAGTGCACCACGGCCTTGAGCAAACGAATATTGTCTAAATAAAGGGTGGCCGGAAATACAATTTGGTCGTCATAAACCAATCGGGATTCTTCTGGAACCAATGCCGTCGCTGCAATGGCTGTTTGCAATGATGCCTCTGCCAATCCGATGGCTTTTAGCGCTTTTGCTTTATACTCCGATAATTTTAGTTCCTTATGCTCAAGGTTATTAAGGGTAATGACCGAAAACGTGGTGACTTCCTTATATCCTGCCAAAACGGTATGGGCTTCATTAAGCAGCTTTAGGCTATTGACTACCAATGGGCTTGCCTTCTCCCCAAAATAACGGCTGGTCCATTCGGTATAAAATGCGTCAGGGTCAAATGCTTCCGGATTCCATGCCAACCTCGCGCACACTTCTAAATTGAGGATGAAGTGTTTGAAATCTTGTCCGTTGACAAATATATTGTGGATCATTTCCCTGGAGACAGCTTCCTTGACTGCCGCATCAATCTGGTGGACCAAGGGGTCCTGAATAACATGATTCAACCAAATACCCGCGTGAACGTAAATGCCAAAATCGTATCCTTTTTGACGCTCGGGCCATTCCCTGAAATCACCCCCATAGTAATCTGCCCAAAGCATTTGGATGTCCTTATTGGGTGCAAATTCATCGCTTTGCCACATAGGGCGACCCTCACGCCAAAGATCACAAACTACTGTTGAACCAGGACGGTGTTCGTCTATTAAATCTTTTAAGCTCTGGAACATCTTGGTCATTAACGGCCCTGCCTTGATACCTGCATTTTTTTCTTTTTCACAGGAATATCCGTAATCGTATATTGGGTGTCGTGGACGTGCCAAAAAGATGTCCCCTTTTTGAAGTGGGGTTTTGGTCAGATAATATTCATAAACTTCCATCCAATGATCGTGATGTTCGGTAAGACAGATTTTATCAAAGTCAATATGCTTGAATTCCCAACCAAGATACATGGGTATTTGCACCATCATACCTTTACTATGTGCATAGTCAAAAACCTTGTCTAGCAATTCAAGGTCGGTATGGTACTCCGTCATGTTTTTGTAGTAGTCCCAAACCCAGAACTCCGGTCTGCCCATGAGGTCATGGGCGTCAATGTAGTTATAGCGAAGTCTCGATAGCGAGTTTATGATTTCTTTCCAAGTGTCAAATTCGACAATGAGTTTTCGACCCTTCCAATTGGCTAGCATGTCATCGTCATTATCAAAGTAGCCCCGCATGGGAAATACCGGGGGTTTTTCGCGAAAAGAAAGGTGGGGGATATCGAACCTTTCAGGCGCTTTCGGTTTTTTGTCCGTCCAGTATTCAAAAGCGTCTATCCCCAGAACTCTTTCTGAGAATTCATATACACCATAATAGGTTCCCCTATCATCTGCTCCAGCGATATACAGCGCTTTTTGGGATTGGGTGCTATTGAAGGGAAGGGTTTGCAACACGAAGGTCTCTGGTTCTATTTCAATTTGAAAAAAATCACTTTTCTTTTCAGCAAATAGTTTGTTGATAAGCTGATTTGATTGTTTTGTTCCAATGATGATGACTCTCTCATAATCCTTCTTCAAGGATGTGGTACTTGCTATCAGTTCAACTTCTTCATCTGGATAAACATGTAAAATATCCGATTTTAGGTCGTTGGCGGCGTTACGTTCGACTGCGGTCGCCTTTTCACCATATAGAATGGCCGTTTGGCCATTTGAGGTAATCATTGAAAAAAAGAGGATAACTACCAAAAAAAACCTTTTCATGTTTTACTTAATTTAAACTACGACATCTTGCTTCGAGGGTTTGAAAAGGTTTATGGTTCTTTAGCAGAAACAGTGAATGTTGGTAAGCGCAATAACGGTACCGGAGGACAATGGTTTTGTGTTTCAACTACTAGGCAACTTTTCTCCCTTGGCTGCAAGTTCGGCAATTTTACGTATTCTGTTCCTTCTTGTTTTATCGGTTTTGGCTAGTTTAATCCATCTTAGTACAAAGCGTTTACTTGATGCATTGATAGCCTCAAAAAATCCCAAAGCGCCCTCATGTTTGTTAAGTTCATCGAAAAGGTCTTTTGGAACAATCATATTGTCCACATCGTCCATAAAGTTCCAAAGGCCATTGGCTTTCGAAACTTCAATGGCCTTTAATCCAGTAGGGTGCATTTTTCCCTCGTCAATCAGCCTTGTGGCCCTTTCTTTATAGGTTTTTGCCCAATGCTCCACCTTCCTTGGCGAAATGAGTTGCATTGTTTTGGTTTCGTCCAGCTTTCGCCTGATTCCATCAATCCATCCAAAACATATCAATTCATCAAGCACTTCCCATCGGGAAACATACTTGTTCGGTATGCTTTTTTTGTAGGTTACCAACCAAACGCTTTCCAGTTGCGTATGGTTTTTCAGCAACCATGACCTTAGTTCTTCTTGGGAAGCAACTTCTACTTTGTCAAATCTTTCAGTTTTAATCATGTAGTTTGATAGCCGTAAACGGTTTCGCTCTAGAACCTTGAAAAGTTAAAAAATGTGCTGAAGGCTTGGAAACAATAGGCCCCAATTTTTTCAATAGCATTTGAATATATATTACTTTTTGTAAACCTTCCAATCTGTGACTGCCTTGTATTTGTGTTTATAAAAGGTCAAGGTACTATCTGTCTTTTTTTTGAACTAGACATAAACAATTCCACCTTCATCTTCTCCAATCCACTTCCCTTTTTCCTTTTTGTAGGATGGTTTCTTCATGGTATATTTTGTGGAATACAGCTTGCCAGTCATGGTGTAGCGGATACTACCAAGAAAAAACGAATGGTTTGAAACCTGTTCGCCACCCATTAGATTGAAAACCCATGCATAGTCTCCGCTGTAAACGAAAAGGTCTTCTTTGAGCTGGTTTGAGAATCTACGGGTCTCTTCTTTACCGTTTCAATGAGCGCAAGAAGTCAAGAGCCTTACGTTTTGCACTTAATCATCGTATCGCTTTCTTTTGGTCAGATAAACGTGAAGTATCTAAACGCCCTATTCTAACTAAGGTTTATCAATTATTGGTCACCCATTCCAAAGCATAGGTATTGACTTCATCCAAATGGTCTATCCATTCTTTTTTGCCGGATGCATCCGTTTTGGTCTCTAGAAAAAAGTGGTCACAGTTGGGGAAAACCTTGTAGGTCAAATTGTCTTTTCCTTTTCGCAAAAACTCAAGTTTGGCATAGTCCATATTCAAGATGCTTTGCCGGTCTTCCCCTCCAGCGACATATAGAATCGGGATATCAAGCTTCAGCATATTTTCCAAGGGGGAGGTTAAGCTGAAACTACTCCACTTGTAGTAGGTTTCCCCAAACCATTCTTTTGCGGTGGATTTAGGTTCCTTGTATATTTTTTCATACTCTGTATATAGGGAATCGATGTTCGCCTGAGCTGCTTCGTTTGGTTTTTCACCCATAAAGGCAGATATCCTTTCCATAAGGATGAAGTCATACAAGTGATTGAGCGCATTGCCCATCATGGCGATGACATGGGTCACCTTTTTGTTTCGTACCGCTACGGCTGGAGCGACTTGAGAACCTTCTGAATGGCCCCATACGACAAGGGTGGAGCTATCGACATTTAATTTTTGCAAGGCGTCAGTAATAACTAGGTGAGCAGCATTGGCCCTCCAATCCAGACTGTATTTTTCTTGGTATTCTTCCCGCATCGGATACTCCTTTCGGCCTGAAGCTGTGATACGGATACCATCCACAAGTGGCGTGTTGGGTTTGCTGATGAGCACCACATGATAGTCTTTGCTCATTGCATTTACATTTAAGGTGATGCCACTGGAATACTGCCCATTAGGGTTTTGAAAATACAAGGGAAGATTGGTGGAGCCCTGCAGATAGATAAGTAAAGGCTTATGTGCATCAATAGTATTCTTGTACACATGGTACTCTACTTTGCCCAGATTTTCATCCTCAATTTTAATGGTTTTCCAATTCGCAGTGATGTTCTCATGTTGTGCATTTACCATTTTTGAAAGCACAAAAACGGGAATAAGAAAACAAAATATTTTTTTCATTGAGGTGGGTTTCGACTTTTACCAAATATCCATTATTTCCGAAAAATATGGGTGTACTTCGGCTGTTAATCGCTCTCTGAATTCTTCCTCTGTCAACTTATCTTTCCATGATTCATCATATTTTATGATAAAATCATTCAGTGGTTTCAAAACCGCATTCCCTAGGGAGTCAATCAGCTGTGCCCCTGCTTTGGTGAACTTCATTTGGTAAAACCCATAGGTGTCGGGTTGCATGTCATAATAATTCGCATTAAAATCTGAAAGGGTTTCGTACTGCAAATTTGGAGGAGGATTATCCAGACTAAAATCCACCAAATGGGTCACGTACTTCAGCTCATTTGGTTTTTTGGACTTGTAAAACGCATATAACCCCATATTGGCGTGAATCTCTTCCAACCAACGGCTCATGGAATAGCCTTCTTGGTTTTCAGGGTCTTGGAAGCTATGGGTCAGCTCATGAATGGATAGTTTGTCGAAAAAGAGCCGCATATCAAATGCTCCCTGCGCATTGGTATAGGTCTTTACCAAATCATGGGTCATTTCTTCTGGAAAGCTTTTGATCATTTCTTCATACCCCGTCGCCATGCTGTTATGTCCCGCTCCTACGGTCAAATTGCCTTTGTAATACCCAGGCATTCCCGGTATGGGCAAATAGGCGTTCCTTTCCCAATCTTTTTCGGAGATGACCATCAAACAAAAATGTTCTTTCGGTCCCATTATGTCGGATAAAAATTGATACGCTTCTTCAATAAGCTCTGCTTGTTTTTCGGCATGGTCCGAATGCCCTTCACTAAACAATACTTTGAAAGGTTTATCGGTTTCAAGGGTGACCAAGCCCTTGTGTTTGGAGGTATCAATCTCAACTTTCTTTTTTGGCGTGGTGCAGGAAAACAAAAATGCACTCAAGAAAATAATGGCAATTGGTTTCATACGAGTTGTTTTAAGTTACTGCCGATGGAAATCGCCTTAATTAGGACATGACAGCGTTTGCAATATTTTTATGGGGGGATTTGCCTTAACAATGAGGCCTTTTAAAGGTAGCAAATTTTAGAAAGGGAGATGAAATAGATGAACTGCAATGCCCATTCGTCCGACTTTACACTTCAGCCGCTATTCTTTCGAAGTCGTCGGAACCATTCAATTCACGTTCAATTCTTTCTAAGTCTATTTTATTGTTCTCAGCCAAAATGAATACCATGTCCCAAACGTCTCTAGTAATGGTTATTCTTCCATTTTTGGAAGAGGCATGTATCCAGATTTCGTCTATTACCTCATTCGTGCCATCAGGTTCAAAACCAAGCTGATTCGTTATGCCCAAAAGTTTTCCAAGTAAGTGGTCGGCATTTTTGATTGATGAAAACCGTATCATGAAATCCTCTGAGTCTTTTTCGAAGGTTGGTATGAACTCATACTTAAAAACTTCACGGTAGTTTTTACCCACGAAATTCTTGTTTGTATCGCGCATCTTTTTCAAACCAATTTTTTCAAGTATTTCGGATATTCTGCTCAATCTTTCCGTTTCTTGCCCAAGGATACTTTGTAATCGTCTATGGTCCCTTGAATTTTGAGATTGAGGAACTTTGTATTTCTGTTGGGGTCTACTTCCACGATTTCATCAACTTGCCCTTCATCAACAACGGAGTCCTTTTTGCGACCAAATAGTTTTTGCCAGGCAGCTTTTCGTACTGTTTTCCATGGGATGCGCAAATAATAGTCAATGTTCTGCTGGCTATCGTGGGTTCCCGACAATTCCATGTGGCCAATGGTGGATTCAATGGTCATTGCTGGAATACTAATTTTTCCTTTAGTAATGGCCAAGCTATTTTGCAAGGTGTCAAACCGGATGTTTCTGAGGTTTTTGTCTCCCATATAATCCGATAGCGCCAACATGGGGTCATAATTTTTCAACCTGCCATTAAGCACTTTTACATCCATTTCAATGGTGGATTGGTCCAAGTCTGGCACCAAATCTGGGTATACCCGAATCTTCCCGGCAATTCTAGAGGTGAGTTTTCCTTGTAGGTTTTCTGAAACGAGATGGTCCTGTCCAAAATTCTCGAATTTGAAAAGTAATTTTTCCAAATCGACATTGTCCATCACCAAATCGGGTTGCATATAGATGTGTTTCGGGTCACTTCCATTAAAGTAGCCATTCAGCCTTATGTTTCCACCAGCGGCATCCATGCTCAAGGTATCCACATGGACATAGTGGTCAGGTGTTGTTCTTATCGCGGCTTTGATATTTTGAAGGTCAATCCTATGGTACATAAAATGACCGATGTCGGCTTTGAATCGCATATCCGTAAACGGTAATTCGTAGATGTTGAACGCACTGGCATGTTCTTGTACGTCATCAGCGTCGGAATGATTAGCAGTAACCGATTTAGGCGGACTTGGATTAAAATCGAAAAGTGCATCATAGTCGATGTAGTTGGCACGTACCTCTAGAAAGTTATCCCGCTTTTTTACTTGTGGGTCATCGCCCAAAAAGTAATTGAGGTCAAAATTAAAGTTGGTCCTTCCAATTTCACCATGAAAATCGTTGATTACAATATGGTCATTTTCATAATGGATGTTTCCCCGAAAATCATGAAAACGTTGTGGATGCAATTCCATTTTGGTATCCAAC
>JBCBCH010000019.1:0-14065 GCA_038530835.1 Bacteroidota bacterium
TTTGATTTTCCGTTGGTTCCCATTGAAGAAAATGTAAGCACCCTCGAACTTTTTCATGGTCCAACAATGGCATTTAAGGATGTTGGCGCACGCTTTATGGCCAACTGTTTGGGGTATTTTTCAGAAGGAGAAAATCAGGAGGTAACCGTCTTGGTTGCCACTTCTGGAGATACGGGAGGTGCGGTAGCCAATGGTTTTCTTGGTGTTGAAGGTGTGAATGTTGTAATTCTTTATCCCAGTGGCAAAGTCAGTGAAATTCAAGAAAAACAGCTGACTACCCTTGGTCAAAACATTACCGCCTTGGAAGTAGCAGGCACCTTCGACGATTGCCAGCATATGGTGAAAACCGCCTTTCTGGATACTGATATCACCCAGAGGCAAAAACTTACTTCGGCCAATAGCATCAACATCGCCAGATGGCTCCCACAAATGTTCTATTACCTTATCGCTTGCCAGAAGTTTCAAGGCAAATTAGAGGACATTGTTTTTTCTGTTCCTTCAGGGAACTTTGGTAATATCTGCGCTGGAATGGTTGCCCAACGAATGGGTATGCCCGTTAAGCACTTCATCGCGGCCACCAACGTTAATGATGTGGTTCCCAGATTTATGAAAAACAATAGGTATGTGCCAAAGCCCTCTATAGCTACCATTTCCAACGCTATGGACGTCGGGGACCCCAGTAATTTTGTTCGCATTCAAAAACTGTATCAAAACAATTTTGAACAACTTTCGGAGAATTTATCCGGATATACGTTCACGGATGATGCAACCCGAAATGCCATGAAGCACTTATATACCCATGGAAATTACGTGGCCGACCCTCACGGTGCGGTAGGTTATTTAGGGATTCAATCCTATAGAGAAAAACATCCCGAAAAACACGGCATCTTTCTAGAAACGGCCCACCCTGTAAAGTTTCTTGGTGTGGTTAAGGAAACACTTGGTTTGGAACCAGAAATTCCCCCACAGATTGCAGCAATTTTACACAAACCCAAACGAGCACTTCAAATTACATCTTACGAAGACTTGAAATCTTTCTTACTGGAAAGATAGCTTCGTGAATTGTCAATAGGCTGTTTAAAATAATAGGTCAATTCGCTTCTTCCCCTCTTGGAAATCCGATAAATTTGCCGGATAAAATCACAGCATGAAACAGACTGCGCTTTCTGAAATCCATAAAGCCCTAGGCGCCAAAATGGTTCCCTTTGCGGGATTTGAAATGCCCGTATCCTACGAAGGCGTAAACGCCGAACACGAAACCGTTAGGGAAGCGGTTGGCGTTTTTGATGTTTCACATATGGGCGAGTTTTTAGTAGAAGGGCCACAGGCCTTGGCACTACTTCAAAAAGTCACCTCGAACGATGTTTCGAAACTTACCGTCGGCAAAGCCCAGTATAGTTGTTTTCCAAATAAAACGGGCGGTATTGTTGACGACCTTATTGTGTACAAGGTTAAAGAAGAAACCTATCTATTGGTCGTAAATGCTTCAAATATTGATAAGGACTGGAACCATATTTCCAAATACAATGAAAGTTTTGGGGCCAATCTTCGCAACGTTTCAGACGACTATTCTCTTTTGGCCATTCAAGGTCCAAAGGCCGTCGAAGCTATGCAATCGATTTCTTCACTTGACTTGTCGGAAATAAAATTCTACAATTTTGTGGTGGGCGATTTTGCAGGTATTCCGCATGTGATTATTTCTGCCACGGGCTATACTGGTTCAGGCGGATTCGAAATCTATTGTAAGAACAGTGAAGTGGAACAGGTTTGGACCAAGGTACTGGAAGCAGGTGCGGATTTTGGCATCAAACCAATTGGACTCGCCGCCCGAGACACCTTACGTCTTGAAATGGGCTATTGCTTGTATGGGAATGATATTGATGACACCACCTCCCCCATTGAAGCCGGACTGGGTTGGATTACCAAATTCACCAAAGAATTTGTAAATCACGAAGCACTGGCGCAGCAAAAAGCGGATGGAGCCAAACAAAAATTGATAGCCTTCCAAATTGAAGAACGTGGTATTCCCAGAAAAGACTACCCCATCTTGGATATGGAAGGCAATGAAATCGGAAGGGTTACTTCTGGTACGATGTCACCTTCGCTTTCCAAAGGAATCGGACTTGGGTACGTTACTGTGGAAAACGCTAAAGTGGGCTCCGAAATCCAAATCCAAATCCGGAAGAATACCGTACCCGCTTCTGTGGTCAAACTCCCTTTTTATAAACCCAGCGAGTCGTAAACTTAGTGCAACAAACGAAGAAGAGAATCCTTATTCTGGGCGGAAGCGGTTTTATCGGAAACGCCATTTACAAAGAACTGTGTTCGTACTTTGACACTTACGGCACCTATTGCAGTAATCCGTTGTTTCGGGAAAACCAGCAGTTTTTTCGATACGATTTACGTGAAGATGATATTTTTAGGGTGCTAGAGCAGGTCCGGCCGCATTATATTATTTCTGCGCTTCGAGGGGAGTTTAGTGCCCAAATAATGGCACACCAACACGTGCTTGAGTACGTAACTCGAAGTAAAAACTGCCAATTGTATTTTATTTCCTCTGCGAATGTCTTTGACGCGTATAGCAAGTATCCATCCTATGAAATGGACAAAACCCTATCGGAAAGTATCTATGGTCGGTTGAAAATCAAGATTGAGAACATGATGATGCGGTTGCCTAAAGAGCGAACTGCCATTTTACGGGTTCCCATGGTTTTCGGAAATACTTCGCCGCGCATCAAGGACATTAAAACCCAACTTGAGCAAGACGAACCTATTGAGGTGTTTCCCAACCTTATCATCAATGTGACCAATGATGACCGTTTGACCCAACAAATCCATTACCTCATCAATCGTGATAAATCAGGCATCTATCATTTGGGCAGCGTGGATTTGGTCCAACATGAAGAATTCATCAAAGAAGTTATCAAACGTCTGGGGAACTTTCACCCTGTTTTAAAACGCGTTTTCACCACCAATGAGGACCGCTATTTGGCCGCCTTGCCCAAGGAAAATGTTTTACCCAAAAATCTGAGAATTCAATATCAGGATATTATTGACCACCATCTTACCGTTGAGTAGCGATTTGGTTTTTTACTATGCATGGATTCGGTACCTTTAAAGAAAACCACCATGGAAAAATTGAACACTTCAGAAATAGAAACCCAACTCAACGCACTTGACGGCTGGAGTTACAATAGCGAAAGTATCCACAGGACGTATACCTTTAGTGACTTTAAAGCGGCTTTTTCGGTAATGACCCGAATCGCCTTTGAATGTGAGGCCATGAACCATCATCCAAATTGGGAGAATGTATACAATCGTCTTATTATTCACCTCAATACACATGATGCAGGGGGAGTTACAGCATTGGATTTTGAGTTAGACAACAGACTTCCGTCGTTCGTAATTGTGAAACACAATATTGTTTGTGGTTAAAAACGCCATCCGAAATGCAAGCCTCCCCGAGGTTGAAAATCATTGTCGAATTCTTCCGGATTTCCATCGATTCCAATATTTCTGCCGAAACCAAATCCCAAATCTACCAAGAAACCATTCCTATTAATCCATTTCCAACCAATTCCAAAACCAATTGCGGTTTCAAAAAAAGAATCTAAAACAAAATCATTGGTAACGGGATTGAATACTTCTCCATCAAACGTAAAGAATTTGATAAAGCCTTCGGCATAAAAACCTTTAGCTCCAAAATCTTCCTTAGAAAAAAAGTACTGTCGAAAATAAGGTGTCAACGAAAAGTTTTCAATTTCAGAATAATTAATAAGGTCGTCATTGTTGTCGAAAGAGATAAACAAGTCAATCCCTAACCCAGAGAATCTTCCTAAAATACGCTCATATCTCAAATTTAGGGCTGGCACAGCAAGCAACGCATAGACATCCAAACTCAACTCATTTCGTTTAGCTGTTGCGAATTTTTCCATTCGCTTTTCGGAATCAGTAGGTTCCTCTTGAGCATTAATACTGAAACCTGACAGAAGAACAATGAGTAGGAAGAGTAGGTTTTTCATTGGAGTTTTATGATTAGTAATTCAATTCTAAAAATAGGATACCTCACCGTCATAACAAACCGAATTCCCTTCTTAATTCGTACATCATCCGCATTTTTTTACATTTGTTTTCATAATCATCAAAATCAGAAATGGGAAGAGCATTCGAATTTAGGAAAGCCCGTAAAATGAAACGTTGGGCCGCAATGTCCAAGGCTTTTACACGCATAGGCAAGGAAATTGTCATAGCGGTAAAGGACGGCGGCCCTGACCCGGATTCCAACTCCAAACTACGTGCGGTCATTCAGAATGCCAAGGCAGTGAACATGCCCAAGGACAATATCGAGCGTGCCATCAAACGGGCATCTGACAAAAACCTCGGTGATTTTAAAGAAATCCTTTTTGAAGGGTATGGACCACACGGAATCGCTGTTTTGATTGAAACTGCTACCGATAACAATACCCGAACCGTAGCCAACATCCGAAGTTATTTCAACAAATGTAATGGCAGTTTGGGTACCTCAGGCTCTGTTGAATTCATGTTTGACCACACTTGTAATTTCAGAATCAATGCCGAAGGGGTAGACCCTGAAGAGTTGGAATTAGAAATGATTGACTACGGCGCCGAAGAGGTTTTTGTGGATGACGACGGTATTTTGATTTATGCTCCATTTGAGAACTTTGGTGCCATCCAAAAAGAATTGGAGGCTAGGGGTTTTGAAATTCTTTCCTCGGGTTTTGAGCGCATTCCCCAGGTAACCAAAACACTGAACGAGGAACAAATTGCAGACATCGAAAAACTATTGGAAAAAATAGAGGAAGACGATGACGTTCAGAACGTTTACCACACCATGCAGGAACTGTAAGCCTTCAACCAAAATACATTAAACTAGAAAAGGCGACCCTAGGGCCGCCTTTTTGCATTTAAGCACAAAACTGATTAACGAATAACCAAACGTTTCTGGATTTTATTGCCGTATTCATCCTGGATTACCACGATGTAGACGCCTCTCCATAGATATCTCAAATCCAAGACGTACTCATCGCCCACTCTTACTTTCTCACCATCAAACTTCCGCACCAACCTTCCAAAATAATTGTAAATCTTGATGTTTTTCACATCCAAAGGCTCTTCAAAGCTGACTTTGGTAAAAGATCGCGCTGGGTTGGGATAGATTCGAATCGTCTTAATAATATCTGCTGGGTCTCCTCCCTGACCTTTTATCACTTCAAAACCTAGCGAAACAGTGCTTCCCCGCTTTCCTCTTAACCAATCCCTACTTGCGGGAGTAGCTTGAAGGCGATATCTGCCGGGCTTGAATTTTGTTCCGGCAAAATCTCCATTTTGGTCACCAAACAACGCATAGGGTTCAAAGTTTTCAATTTTTCGTTGATAGATTTTTCCACTCAATACAAAACCAACACTTTCCACATCATCTGTGGTTTCGGCTCGAATGGTTAATTTTTCCGTAGCCAACATGCTCAAATCGATAACGCCACCATCCGTTACCTCCATAACATCAACGTCGTTTTCGGCATCAACGAGCACCAAGCGAGTGATGGTCAAAGTTGCCACTTCTTCCACAATTACCGTCCGGATAGCTTGTGCCTCATTCTGCGCGTTATCTTCGACGGTATACGTGATTTCATATGTTCCAGGAGTTTTTACATCCACTGTATCGCCGCCAACAATAAAATCGTCAAAAGGAATTTCTCCATCCACATCATCCAAAGCCGTAGCCCCTGGATCTACAAAAGCATCACCAACTTTTACTGTTAAAGGATTGTCTCCCAAAAGGGTAATTGCTGGAGGTGTAGTATCTGTAGGGGATAAATCCAACCCAACTACGATTGGATCATGGTCTGAATTTCGGAAGGGAACCGAACCATCAAAAATGGATGCATCACGTCCAAAATCCAAATTGTAATCTATTGCATCAGGCTCATTGGAGTTAACCGCCCATTCCGTTGCTCCTGAAACTTGAGAAAGCAAACTCATACTGGCCAGAGCATAATCCAAAGTTCCGATTTGTCCGTCAAACACAAAGGAAGCGGCAGTAGGGCCTACAAAAAGTTGTGCCAAATCCGAATAGCCTTCTCCTTCAAGGAAGGTTACGGGAGCTTCTTCTGCATAGGCATTCAAGTCTCCCAAAATGATGAAATCTGGGTCGTTGCTCCCGGTCGGGTCCGTATCCAACCAAGTGTCCAAAGCAATTGCGGCATTCAATCGTGTTTGGTTTCCGTTCGCTGCGCCATCGTTGTTATCTACATCTCCACTTGGAGCAGTTCCTGGACTTCCCTTGGATTTGAAGTGATTGACCACGGCGGTAAAAACCCCACCCGTGGCGATTTCTTCAAAAGTTACAGCCAATGGTACCCGGTTGGTGCTAGGTCCATCAAAAACTCTTGGCAAATCCCCAAGACCCAAGCCTGCTAAATCCGCATCGGTTAAAAGGGCGATTGTAGTCCCGTCTGCAATGGAAACTGTTGCGGTTTTATAAATCATCCCAACGGATATCGCATCATCACTCACAAATTGGCTTCCTGGATTAATCCAATCATAGGTATTTGGCCCAAGCACTGCATTGAGTTCATTGACCAAGTTTTCGATGGCATTTCCAGAAGAACCTGGTAAAAAGTCATTTTCAATTTCAACCAATCCCAAAACATCGGCGTCCAGCAGCACTAAAGCGTTCACCAATTTTTCCGTTTGGCGGTCAAATTCTGCGGTAGCGGGATTTATACCAACAGCGGTTAAATCATTCGCTCCCCTAGGCTCTTGTCCTACGGCCGTCAAAGGCATGCCATTTCGGGGTGTTTCATCATCTAGAGTGGTAAAATAGTTCAGCACGTTAATGCTGACTACTTTCAAGGAACCTCCCACTGCATCCGGAGTATTCTGGCGCACATTGGCCTTGGTAAACGTATTCTCGCCATTTTGTGTTGCTCTTACGCGCCAAGTGGCTTGACTCGCATTATTCCCAGCCCATTGGTAACTTAATATGCCAGACAACCCATCAATGGTATCGCCCATTCGAATGTCCGTGGCCGTACTGAATACTGGACCAAAACCGTCCAAATTGCCTATGGCCGCATTTTGTAGGCTCAAACCATCATCATAAACAATTGTTCTTGCTCCGTTGGATTGCAAATGTGCTGCAAAACCAGCAACATCGGGTGCGTTGTTTTGGGTAAATTGAACCAACCGTCCGCCCTCGCTTAAACGGATTTCATTGAAACGGTCCAATTGGAACATTTCAGTAATGGTCAAGGTTTGTGGAAAACTGACCAACATGCTTTCATAGGCTTCCAAGTCAGGGGCAATATCACCGGCTTGGTCTGTTATCGTGCCAGAGGCGGGTAAGGAAATGGTTGCTGGAGTGGGTAAAGTATTGCCTGAGCTAAGAATGGTGATTTCCGATATCTGGTCCAACTGGGTTTCGCCAAAGAACTCATCTACAGTACCTGTGATTTTTACCAAGTCTCCTACATTCACATCGTTTGCCGTAGGTCCGTTGCCTTCAAAAATGAAAATTCCTTCGGAGCTAAGTGGATTATCATCAGCATCTGCGTCCTCTTCCTGAACGTAGAAGCCTCTCAAATTTCGAGATTCGTCAGCATCCCCATCTTGAAAGTCCCCTACAACAATGGCTTCAACAGTTACCACCTCATCATCCAAAAGATTGGTGTCGGTAGTACCTTGGATAGCGTGAATCAAAGTTGTTTCGCCGGGTTGGATGATATCCATTTCGTTTGAAAAACCGGGGGTGTCCAAGTCAAAACTATTGAAAATAAGTTGTTGGAAATTTCGCGTCCCGTCTTCCAAACTATAAATCCCGGGGGCGGTAAAGTTTCCGTCAGGACCGATGACCGTAGGACTATAATTAACATCTGTAGTGGCATCTCCATCCGTCAAGGAGACCGAATCAATTATGGTTCCGATGCCAGAATCAAACACACCATCATTGTCCAAATCCAAATCCGAACCTTGTGTTCCTGTGAACCCAGAAACCAACAAAAAAGTTGTTGGTGAACCAAAGAAATCGAAATCCAAGATAAGGTCTGTTCCGTCCAATTCGGTTTGCGGAATCAAGGTTTCAATTCCATTATCTGCCAATAAGAAAAACCCATTGGCATCAGTTGAGGCAGTCGATAGGTCAAAAGCGAAATCCACTTGACCTGGCTCAAACTCTCCACTTACCACAACGAGGCTCAATCCGCTTAAAGAAAGATTTGCATCTCCAAAAAGCTCAACATAGTTATTGTCCGTATCGGGATTTGAAATACGAAGCTCATTTAAAACTAGGTTGGGCAAGGTGATAACATTACCACTGAAGGGTGTACCATCAATCAGTGTGCCTGGTGAGAACAAAGCCCCATTGGCATTGTTGGCCGAACTATGTTGCACAAAACCTCCCGTGGTGTCGGGGTCTCTTGTTAAGGATTGATTGTTTCCACCTTCTCCGCCATAGGTTTCTGAAAGTACATCTTGTACCCCATCGTTAAGGGTTACGGTATCTCCACTGTTATTCAACCCGAGACTACCAGTACTTGCCACTTGCACCAAAGCTCCCCCAAAACTTCCA
Source organism: Bacteroidota bacterium (assembly GCA_038530835.1). Classification (GTDB taxonomy): domain Bacteria; phylum Bacteroidota; class Bacteroidia; order Flavobacteriales; family Flavobacteriaceae; genus Flagellimonas. Next base: position 8,588 of record JBCBCH010000019.1, read on the forward strand.
GTAGGTGTATCCCCTCCGAAAACCACTAAGGCTTGATTGGCATTTAGCACTGTATTGGCTGGAAAGGTATGTCGCAAGCCAAAACCATCGGAAAGGGTCCAACCCGAAATATCCAAAGGTGCAGCACCGATGTTTACCAACTCTACAAATTCGTCTTGACTGCTATCGCGAACACCATCTCCGTTGGCATCTCCGGGCAAATCCGCAGCTGGGTCAGCGAGAATTTCATTGATAACCAAGTCAAGCGTCGGTGTAATGGCATCATCATTTTGAATGGTACCTTCTGCAGAAGTTGGATTCAAATCCTCGCCGTTCGTTGGATTGGACAAGGTCACTGTGAAGCTTTCATCACTTTCATCATCCGTATCTCCTGAAATCGATATGGCTAAAACGGCTTCCGTTTCATCAGCAGTAAAGTTAACCGTGCCAGAGGGTAAGGTTCCACCAAAATCCGTGGCTTCCGCTTCCGAAGAGGTAACTGCGTAATCCACACTGGTAGCAGACGAAGTGTCACCAGTCCTAGTGATGGTAAAAAGAAAATCCGTATCGCCTGTATTCCCTTCAGGTTTTGCAGCATCGGTTGCCGTAATGCCTATTCCATTTGCAACTACATCGGGATAAACGCCCAATGCATCAAAAGTGTTGCTGGGAAAGCTATCCCATTCCAAACTCGCATCAAAAGCATCCGTAGCGTCGGTATCGCCTTGCGTTACCGTAGCTTTTCTTCTTAGGGTTACGTTTGCGCCGCCACCGGGCCAAGAACTGCCTGGGTCTACACCGATTTCGCCAAAAGCGTCAACCACCACCCCATTTTCCAACAGCACTAGTGCATCGTCACCGTTGAAGTTAATAACACCACCATCTTGAACATCGGTTACTGCTAAAATAGCGGCATCCGCTGAAGGGTTTGCCAAGACCAATACATCCCCGCTGGCCAAACTACCGCTCAATGCCAAAGATGCGTTTGGAGAAGCATTGCCATTGGAATACAATTCCAAAGTGAAGGCAGACAAATCAATAGAGCTACCTGTTCCATTATAAATCTCCAACGCTTTGTTGAAACTACTGCCTTCAATATATTCGGAAATATACAAGGTGCCTTGTGCTGCAATGCTATGCGAGCCAAGTCCATCAAAGGTATCTTGAGGGAATCCTTCCCATTCTGCTGAAGGGTCAAAAGGATTGCTCCCGTCTGTATCCCCATCTGAAATGGAAGAAAGTCGGCGCAAGGTCTCATTTTGGGTGCCAATACCGCCACCTGTCCATTCGCTACCCGGGTCTGCCCCAATTTGGCCAAAAACGTCAACCAAGATTCCATTATTACGCAGAGCAATAGCATCATCGCCGTTAAAGTTGATAACGCTTCCATTTTGTACGTCGGCTACGGCAAGGATTGCCCCATCGGCAGAAGGATTGGCCAACACGAGCACTTCCCCATCTGCTAAACTTCCAGATAAGGCCAAAATCGCGTTTGGAGATGAATTTCCGTTGGAATACAATTCCAAAACGTAGGTTGACAAATCAACGGTACTTCCAGTGCCATTGAAAATTTCAATCGCCTTGTTGAAACTACTGCCTTCGACATATTCTGAAATGAACAAATCGGAAGGAACAAACATTTCGGAGAGTGCGTGAGTGTTTGTTCGATGGGTAACATCATTGGCCAGCAATGATATCATTGGGATACACAAGCCGTACAAAAGGAGAAAAAATCCATACGGCAAAGTAATTTTCTTCATGTGTGTGAGGTTTAAGGTGAATTATTTGAAAAATCATTTCGTATGCTCTCATAGCATGCCTTACTTCCCTTTTCTTCAACAGGAAGGAATCACGCTGATTTATGCGTGTATCCAGTACACCAAAACTCAGTCAACTTCTAAATCAAATTGGATAACACAATAGGGGAGGAACCTGAACTTTCGTACTCGAAAATAAAAGAAATGAATCACGAAAAAGGCTAGTCAACGATATGTTGAAGCAAGGTTAACACTAGGGTAATGTTTTAGCAGTTGCGTCACTTTTTCAAGAAAACACGGGGTACAGAAAAAAATTTAAAGTACCTTCTAACTTCAATGTGCAGGTAACACTGCTCTGCTAAAAAGGATTATTATGAAAAGAAAGATGTTATTCCTGTTTTTGTGTGTTTTGGGAGTTGAAGTTCACGCCCAGAATATGACCGTAGACCTGCTAATACAAACGATAAAAAGCGAAGCTGATACGATAAAGGTTGAAAACAATACGATAGAATTCGAGTTCAACGACGCGCTATTGATTTGCATCCACGATGAAAATGCCAACCGTATGCGGATTATTGCACCCATTGTTCGAAAGGAACAGTTGGATGAAGAAGAGATTTTGAACGCGCTGGTAGCAAATTTCCATTCGGTTTTGGATGTGAAATATGCCCTGAGTGATGAAATTTTATGGTCGGTTTTCGCGCATCCTTTGCAACAGTTATCGGAAGCGCAAGTGGTTGATGCCATTCAACAGGTGTATGCTGCGGCGATTACGTTTGGTGGTTCCTATTCTAGCACGAACTTGGTGTTTCCCGGCAATACCAAAAAGGTTGAAAAACCCAAACCGAAATCGCTAAAGAAGACCTAGTAGCTGTAATCGGGCACTCTTCCTTTCACACCTTCGAAAAAGGCATCTATGGTTTCGAAGTCTTTTTGCATATCATCTGTAGGCCAAAAAGCGTCTGAAAACTTGACTTCTTTCTTGCCGAAATCAAACGCCACCAAAACAATTGGGACGTGCGCTTTTTTTGCAATGTAGTAAAACCCTGTTTTGAGTTTATCTACTTTCTTTCGGGTTCCTTCGGGCGCCAAGGCGAAACGAAAGACTTTTTTTGTCTTAAAAACCTCCACAACACTGTCGACCGTATTGGTGTTTTTGGAGCGGTCTACCGGAGTACCGCCCGTCCATCGTAAAAACCATCCAAAAGGCCCATCAAACAAGCTTTTTTTGCCGATGTAATTAATTTCAATGCCCAATATGCTTCGGACGATCAATCCCAAAAAGAAGTCGAGCCAGTGCGTGTGGGGTACGACAGCAACCACGCATTGGTCCACATCCGGAAATTCCCCATTGAATTTCCAACGCAGGATTTTAAAGTATAAAAACTTGGAAAAGTTTCTCATAAGTGTATCCCAAAAGGACTATATGCTTTCAAAGAGCTTGCGCAAGCGTTCCGGGCACATTTCCGTTTCCCAATCTGGACCCAAAGCATTTTCCCAGAGGGGTTTCAAGCCCAGCGATACTTGTACCAAAGTATCCAATTCATCCTCTGATAAATTTGAGCAAAGCCCTGTAGGCAATTCAATTTCGTGTTTGTCCAACATCTCTTGAAAAAGAGCAACGCCCTGCGGATAAAACTCCTCCAAATGTTGAAAAACCAAACAATTCCCAATACCGTGCTTAGTGCCCAAAACATATGAAAGACCATAGCTCATAGCATGTGCGACACCTACTTGGGAGTAGGCGATGCTCATACCCCCATGCCAAGAGGCCATCATAAGTTTGTCTTGCGCTGTTTCAGCAGTGAGGTCGCCCAGGAAGACTTCTTTGCAAAGGGCCAGGGCCTTTTCACCATAGCTTTGACTAAAAGCGTTGAGATAGGTACCTTGTAAAGATTCAATACAGTGTATGAAGCAATCCATTCCCGTGTAAAACCATTGCTCCTTGGGAACGGTCTCAGTGAGTTTTGGGTCCAAAATCACTTGGTCGAAGGTTGTATAATCGGAATTAATACCAAGTTTTTTGGTGGGTCCCAGTAGTACCGTGGTGCGGGATACTTCAGCTCCGGTACCGCTTATGGTAGGTATGCCAACGTGATACAACGAAGGTTCCTTAACCAAATCCCACCCCTGGTACACTTCTGTTTTACCAGGATTCGCCAACATAATCGAAACGGCTTTAGCCAAATCCAATACCGTCCCACCACCGATACCAATAATTCCAGATGGAAGGTCTTCATGTTTTTTACGTAGATACGCAACTAGACGGTCTACTTGGGTGGTCTTCGGTTCCTGAACCGCTGAGACAAAGAGCACTTCGTCCGCATACCGCAAAGGAATTTGTTCCGGCAAATATTTCCCTTCAAACCAATCATCTACAAGAAAAATGAAGGGCGCTTTGTTGCCTTTCCTTTGCTGGGACAGAATTTCATCCAACGCATAAAAACTTCCGCGCCCAAAAACCACTCTGGGTACCATGGGAAAGTTCTTGAACTTCATTTTCGTTTTTACTTTTTGATTCTCTTTTATCAAACTACATCCTCCTTCCTTTATAGATATTTTAAAATATCCTCTATTCGATTGAGCGTTAAATGCCCATTGATTTCCGCTTCATTGGAAACTATTTCATGGGCCCAAGTGGTATGAAAGGGAACATGAACCGCGTGACCCCCTAAGTTCAAAATTGGTACTACATCTGACTTCAGCGAATTGCCAATCATCAAAAACTCTGACGTTTCAATATTCAGATGGTTTAACAGGTTTTGATAATTATGTTCCTTTTTATCGCTCAACACTTCTACGTGACTAAAATATTTGGATAGGCCCGACCGTTCCAACTTTCTTTCTTGGTCCAACAAATCGCCTTTGGTTAAAACGATAAGACGGTATTTGTCTTTTAAGGCTTCCAAAACCTCCACTACCCCATCGAGCAATTCCACTGGTTTCGATATCATGTCCTTCCCCAAATCCAAAATCTCCCATAGCACTTTGGGTGAAACCTTGTTTTGGGACAAATCCAAAGCAGATTCTATCATAGAGAGCATAAAACCTTTTATACCGTAACCATAGAGTGATAGATTGTCCATCTCCATTTTGAACAGCTCTTGGTCTATTTTGTTTTTGGTTTCGTACCCTTCCAAAAGCTCAGCAAAACGTTCTTCTACCTCGCGAAAATAGGTTTCGTTAACCCAAAGGGTATCATCGGCATCAAAACCAACCACTTTTATGTTTTCGAAATCTATTTCCATGCTTTTCTTGCCTTTGCCAAGTCCTCGGGCGTATCTATTTCAATTCCGGTGACTGCGGTTTCGACCATTTTAATCCTTTTTCCGTATTCTAAAAAACGAATGGCCTCAATTTTTTCTTTGGCCTCCAAAGGTTTCATGGGCAATCGTTGAAAATCCATCAGGGCTCTTTTCCGAAAGGCATAAATCCCCTTATGCTTGTAATATATTGCATCTACTGCTTCATCACGAGGATAGGGAATGGGTGAACGCGAAAAATACAGCGCAAAACTTTCATGGTCCACGATAACTTTAACCGTATTGGGATTCTCGATTTCATTCCAATTTTGAATCGGAGTCATCAAAGAGGCTAAATCAATTTCCTGCCTGACATCTTCCCGAAAAACTTGAATCACCTTCGCCAAACTCTCTTTTTCGATAAAGGGTTCATCCCCCTGCACATTGATGATGATATCCACATCCATATTTTCAGCGACCGAATTGCAGAGGCCGTTGAA
>JBCBCH010000020.1:0-14020 GCA_038530835.1 Bacteroidota bacterium
TTCCATCTTCTTTGGCCAATGCAAACCCTTTGCTTTCACGTTCTTTTATTTGTATTTCCATATCAATTTATAATTTAAATATTAAATGCCGGCTAGTCAAATTTCCATTCCAAATACCCAATTCAACAACTGCAAATGAAATTACGTATTCGGAATGGATTTTATCTAAGACTCTTGGGGTATCCTAATTCAACCCATATACAGTTTTCTGAAATCCCCAGTGCGATATAAGGGTGACCAGTCAGGTGCTACTTCGGGTAGTGCGGAAGGAGCAAACTTTTCAAATTCACCATAGGCATGCACCACATTCCCTCCCAAAGACGTCAATTTTGAATGCGTACGCGGAATAAGTGCATCCGGCACGTTCATTACATCCTGGTTCAAGATGGAATAATCGGCCAATTCCCCTTTTTTGATGGCACCTTTTTTTCCAGAATCACCTGTAAACCAAGCAGAACCTGTAGTCCATAGTTGAATGGCCTCTTCCCGTGTCAAGATGTTGTTTTCACCATACATTTGACGGCCTCCTCTGGACTGTCCTGTCGCCAACCAATGAATGGAATACCATGGGTTGTAGGAGGTCACCCGGGTCGCATCGGTGCCACCACCTACGGGAATGCCCATATCCAACATTTTTCGAACAGGTGGGGTTTGTTCCAGTTTTTTGGCACCATAACGTTGTACAAAGTCTTCGGCTTGATAGGAAATTCTATTTTGTACCGCGATGCCCATATCCAGCTTTGCAATACGTTCCAAAGTTCGGTCCGTGAAGGTTTCACCATGGTCAATAATTGTGCCTTTAGGTAGTTTTCCACCATGGGCTGAGGCTACTTCTTCATACATTTTAAGCAAGATTTCAGCAGATTCATTATAAGTAATGTGCTGTCTCCATGGCCAGTTGTTTTCCACCAAAAGTTTGTAAATGGGCAGTGCCATTTCCCTAACGTTGGAGTCCAAATTGGGACGTTCTTGTGCAAAAATTTCATAATCGTAGGCTGCCCAACATATGTTCTCACCGCCACCAATGAAACGAAGCATGTCATCGCCATCGCCTGGTTTCACCATATTCATCCACCGTTTGTAGTCGTCGTATTCTTGCCCACCCACTTGTGGGAAGGTATGAATACCGGTTCTAACGGTGATTTGACCACGCTTGTGTACATCATGGATAATATCATAGGCATCGGGATATTGCATGCCCCCTCCACCAGCATCAGAAAGTGAAGTGATACCCAAGGCATTCATTTCGTTCATAAAGTGTCGAGTCCCCAAAATTTGCTGCTCTTTGGATTTCGTTGGGAGTTTGGTCAAGGTCTTGTACATAATAAGACCTGATGGAGCCGCCGTAATGATTCCCGTCGCGTTGCCAGAAGCGTCCTTTTCGATGCGACCTTTGTGATAGAGGTCTATCGGTTCGTTGTCGTAGTTCAGGACTTCTATTGCCTTTTTGTTGAGCATGCCATAGGCGTACAGATAGAAAATATAAACCGGGTGATTCGGGGCTATTTTGTTGATTTCCGCTAGGGTTGGCATCCGTTTCTCACGAAACTGTTCCCACGAAAATCCACCAACCACTCGAATCCACTGCCCTTTTGGGGTGTGTTTCACTTCTTCGGCAAGCATCGCCAATGCTTCTTCCACAGAATTGACCCAATCCCATCGCAGTTCAAGGCCGTAGTGCAAGCCTTCACGGATGCCATGGGTATGTGAATCATTCAAACCTGGAATAACACGATGGCCTTGCGCATCAATGACTTTGGTGTTGGAACCTACAAGTTTGGAAATGGAATTGTTTGTGCCTACCCTTTGAAAAATCCCATTTTTAATGGCGAAGGCTTCTGCTGTAGGATTAGTTGGGTCTATGGTGGTTATCTTTGCGTTGCGTACTACTACGTCCGCGCTTTCGTCCATTAACTGCCCCAAAGTTCCTGAGAAAGGTAGGGTCATCGCCGCACCAGTAGCACCTACTTTAATCGAATCTTTGAGAAATTTTCTTCGACCTTGATTGTAATTCTGATTCGTGTCCATCTTTAGTGTTTTTATTGTTTTTTGTACTCGTTAATCTTTCTTTTTTTAGCGTTGCATGGAAAACCTTCCCATTTAAAACTTCAGTTCGGCGGTGAAAACAGCATGGAATAGGGTGTCGCCCAAACCACTGTCTTTTAAAAAATCACCTGGAAAAATGACGTTTGTTTCTAGCTCTAGGTTTACGAAAGCGTTCATCTCTAAACCTACAATAGTTCCCAATTGATGACCAATGAAACGTTGTTCGTTCACCGCTGGATATTGTAAATTAAGTGGAGGACCATATACACCATCCTGTCTGGAAAGCCGCCAAAAAGCAACGTAATCGACTTCTAGGCTCAATGGACCAACAAACGTGTCAATATAAGGGTGAACATCAAACAAGTTGGATGGGCCAATTCGAGCTACACGTCCAAAATAAGCGCCTCTTGGATAGAGACCGTCAAAGGTGTTTAAACGGTTGTCGGAAGCATCGGTATCGCCACTTATTGCTTCCGTTTTGATTCCTACCACCGCGTTTTCCCCAAACAACTTCGATGGAAGCTCAACATTGAATGAAGCAGTCCATGCACTGATATTTTGGTCTCCAAAGCTTCCCGTTTGAAAAACAAACTCATTATTATAACTAAGTTCCTTCCAACTTCCAAAGTGCCGAAAGCCTAGAGATACTCTTTGGTCGTCTGCGGTACCCGCATTCCATGTTTTATTTTTTTCATCTTTATAAAGCAAATACGCATCGGTACGCATTGCGGAATGCCAGGTTTGGGTCCAGTATAAACCCGCCAAGCTTTCCGTATCAAAATCCAAAGCAGCATTATCGAAAATTCCCGATTCTGGTTGTACTGGGACGGCGTAAAATGCCGATAACTCTGTATTTGGGTCCGTGTAGTCCAACTTTACCATATCAAAGGACAGCCTTACGTTGGGTCCTTCCCGAATATCCACCAATCTTCCGCTACCCAATCGCATGTTTTCACGACCTATAAGCGCGCTCCAACGATTGTTAAAATGATATCTGATAAAAAATTGGTTCACGCTTAACTCGTCTTTATCTACCGGTGAAAGGTTTTGTTTGCTGCCAATCACACTAGAGTTTAGTTCTGCAAAAACTTCCAGTTGATTACCGACCTTTAGGTGGGAATGCAATTGAAATCGATTCAGGAACCAAACATCGTTTTGGTCGACGGCGCTTGAAAATTGTTCATTGATAAAACCTTCCGTTTGAAACCGATAACTACCTCCAAAGCTAATTCTTGATTTTTCCCCTAAAGGCAGGTCTTTAAGCTTCTGATAAACGCTTTTGGATGTTTCCCTTGGTATACGGACTTGGTCATTTTGGCGCAACAGGCTAAAGTCATATTGGGCCTTTTTTTGCTGTGCCTGTATTGTTTTCCCGCAAATAAGTAAAGCTCCCATACAAATTAGACCAAGCTTTGTTTTCATCTCTAGAATTTCTGTATGCAAAGGACTCCCGCCACCAAAAAAGCTACCCCAAGCAAACGTTGCCAGTTGATTTGTTTGATGGGTAAGCCCAATAATCCGTAATGGTCAAGAACCAAAGAGACGGTCATTTGTCCCGCTACTACCAAAACAAAGGTTAAGGCGGTACCCAATCTTGGAGCCAAAATGATTACCGCTGCCACATAAAACGCCCCTAAAACACCCGCGGTCCATACCACTGGAGAAAGGGATTTGCTTTGAGAAACCGTGGAAAAGTCGAATTTGAGTATAAAGAGATATACCAGTAGGCCCAGGGTTCCAATCAAAAAGGAGGCAAAGGCTGCAAAAATGGGTTGGTGAACGGATTTACCTAACTGCACATTCAAACCTGCCTGCAAAGGCAAAACCGCCCCTGCAACAATCGCAAGGAGAATGAATAGAAGTTGAGCTTTCATATTTTTTTGGATTGATTCCTAATGGAACTTTTAAAGGGAATAAAGTGCCCCATGTTTACATGGAGCACTTCCTGTTGAAATCATTATTTTTTGGATTTGTCGGCTGCATCTTCGGCCATCCATTTCTGCATGGTTTTGATGTAGTCGATACCCAAGCCATAGGCCCCGCCGTATTTTTTGGCAAGTTTGTTTACCTCCAAATACTGGTCGGAACGCGCCCAGTCGCGGTAAATTTCGAGCATGTACTGCATTGATGTCATAGGGATGACTCCAGCTTGAATCATGCGGGCCATGGCCATGTCATGGGCTTCTTGGGAAACCCCTCCAGAAGCATCGGATACCACGTAGACCTCATAGCCATCTTCCAATGCGGAAAGAGCAGCCAAGGTGGTACAAACTTCTGTCCAAAGCCCAGCAATCACCAATTTTTTCTTGCCTGTGGCTTCAACGGCCTTCACAAAATTTTTATCCTCCCAGGAATTCATGGTCGTACGGTCGATATAGGTGGACTCATCCGGGTAGTATTCCTTGATTTCAGGGAAAACAGGTCCACTAAATTGCTTTTCTGCTACGGTGGTTATTATCGTGGGCACCTCGAATAATTTGGAAGCACCCGCCAATAATCCCGCATTGTTCCGCAATTCCTCAATAGGCTGTGACTCAACGCCAAAAGCCATTTGTCCTTCGTGATCAATAAGCAACAATGCGTGATTGGTTGGATTCAATGCCTGTTTGGTGGCATTTGCAGGATCATTGTTTGGGTTAGGACTGTACTGTGTCCATTGTGCAAATGAGATAGCCGTAACGGATAAAGCGAAGGCCAATAAACTTACTTTTTTCATTGTTTTTAAATTATGTCTTTGTTGACGGGTTAATTATTTTGATTTTTACTTATTTCGTTTCTTCCATTGGGACTTCCATCAGCAGTAGCTCTGTATTGCTGTCGGCGGTAATGTCCAATTGGTTCAAATTCCATAGGCCAAAACCATCACGTTTTTCCAGGGCTTGTCCATTTATGGTAACCTCACCTTCCAATACGAAAGCATATACGCCGTTATTTTCTGCATCATTTAGTTCATAGGTCAATGATTTTCCTGCTTCTAGCGTTGTCATGTTGAACCAAGCGTTTTGGTGGACCCAAACCCCAGCATCTTCAGGATTGGGGGATAAAACCTGTTGGAGCTTGTTTTTACGGTCTTCCAAGTCCAAAGTGATTTGGTCATATCGTGGGATGACCCCTTTCTTATTGGGGAAAACCCAGATTTGGAGGAATTTCACAGGTTTATCCTTGTTTGCATTGTATTCGCTGTGCATGATTCCCGTACCAGCACTCATAACTTGGATGTCTCCTTGTTTGATAATGGCTGAGGTGCCCATACTGTCCTTGTGCTCCAAATCCCCTTCCAAAGGAATTGAGATGATTTCCATATCACGGTGAGGGTGTGTTCCAAAGCCTTGCGCTTCAGATACAGTATCATCGTTCAGTACCCGAAGGAGGCCAAAGTTCATGCGCTCTGGATTATAGTAATTCGCAAAACTGAAGGTATGTTTTGATTGAAGCCATCCGTGATTGGCGCTTCCCCTAGTGTCTGCCTTGTGCAATACGGTTTTCATGGTACCTGTTGTTTTTTGTGTGGGAGTTTCCAAACTTTCTTTCATTGTTCTATTCTTTTGAATTCGTGCAAAAACTGAATAACCTGTTAGGCCAGTGAATCCGGCCAAAATGATTTTGTGGATAAAGTCCTTGCGTTTCATTGTTCTTTTATTTGTCTATTTCTAAGCGAGTTGTATGCCAAAAACACAACATGTTGAAAATGAACAATTTGAATTGTTCTCAATAATTTATAACCTTCCATTTTTTAGGAAAATTCTGTTATTTGAGAAATTTTATATGTAATTTAACAGTCAATTCGAACGCTTATGGATGCCGCTTTATCCGATTTGGGAATCAATACATGGTTACTGGAAAATCTTCCTTACAAATTGATGTGGATGGACCGTGAAGGACGGATTGTTTATGCAAACAAGATGTTCTGTAAGCGGTTGGGATACCGCCCCTCCGAGATTACAAAATTGACGGTATTTGATATTAACCCAACCTCTACTTCGCAAAGTTGGGATGAGCATTGGCAGGAAGTCAAGAAAAAAGGGGTCACCAATTTTAAGTCAGTACATCAAACCAAGGATGGAAAATTCTATGATGTAGAGGTTTTTGCGCAGTTTTTCTCAAATAATGGAAAAAACATCATCTGTTCCATAGTGAACGAAATTTCGGAATCCAGTTTTTACAAAAACCTCTTGCACCATGCCGAACGCATGACCAATGTTGGAGGATGGAAGTTGAACCTACAAGATGGGTCTTTGATTGTTACGGAACAGACCTTATGCATTTTTGATTCAGAAAATAAGGAAGACTTGCTTCCAGGGAATGTCATTCACAAATTTGAAGATACTGAAGTGCTGAAAGACTTGCTTAGCAAGGCAATGCGAAATGGTGATGCCTTTGATAAAGTTTTGGCACTCAAGAGCGGAAAGTTTGTAAGATGTGTGACCGAACCAATTGTAAAGAAAAAAAAGGTATACAAATTAATTGGTACATATCAAGATGTTACGGAATCCATTAATAAGCAGAACAAACTCAACACCTTCAAAGACATTATTGATAATGCCCAAGACCTCATCTATTTTAGGAACAAAAGCCACGATTTTACCTATGGAAACAAGGCTTTCGTGAACTATATCAGAACAACAATCCCAGAGTATTCGAAGATTTTGGCTGAAGAAATCATTGGAAAAAATGAACATGATTTTTGGCCAAATAGAGAAAAAGCGGATATGGATGGCTTATGGAATGAGGTACAGCGGAAAGGCCTTCTGGAGAAAAGTATTGAATATCATAAGGACGGTGATACACTATACTTTCAAAGTGCGGTTTTACGAGCCAATTACAATGGAGAAGATATTATTTGCGGTATCACTAGAGATGTCACAAAACAGAAAAAAGACGAAATAGAGTTAAAAATTACGCTGGAAGAACTTTCCGAACTCAAAAACGAACTTGAAATCGACAACCAGTACCTTCGAGAGGAAATCAACAGTAAAATCAATTTTGAAAATATAGTTTGTCAAAGTGAAGCCTATCGGGAAGTGCTGGAGCTCGTTACCCAAGTGGCGATTACCGATGCCACGGTTTTGATAACCGGTGAATCAGGTACGGGAAAGGAACTTTTGGCGAGCGCAGTACATTTGAACAGTAGCCGAAAAGACCGCTCATTGATAAAGGTAAACTGCGCTACCTTACCCAAAGAACTCATTGAAAGCGAGTTGTTTGGACATAAAAAGGGCGCTTTTACAGGCGCTATAGCCGATAAGGTCGGGAAGTTCAGTTTGGCCGACGGAGGCACTATATTTTTAGATGAAATAGGAGAGGTTCCGATTGACCTACAGTCTAAATTGCTGCGTGTGCTTCAGGAGGGAGAGTTTGATGCTCTAGGTTCAGAAAAAACAACCAAAGTAGATGTTCGCGTCATTGCGGCCACGAATCGTGATTTGCAAGAAATGGTTCGCAAGGGTACTTTTCGGGAAGACCTGTATTATCGTTTAAATGTATTTCCTATCCATAATATTCCTCTACGCGCACGGAAGGAGGATATTCCCTTACTAGCGCAATTTTTTCTGGAAAAATATTCAACCAAAGCGGGAAAATCATTTAAACGAATTTCAAAAAAAACCATGGCACTGTTGATGGAGTACAGTTTTCCGGGTAACATCCGTGAACTGGAAAACTTGATTGAACGCGCGGTGATCATTGAAAATGGGACCACCCTTCAACCCGGTAGTTGGATGCCCTCAGAAAAAGGAATGCTGTCATCCGAGACGTTCAAAACCTTTGAGGACACCCAACGGGATTATATCATAGAAGTACTAAACCATACCAACTGGCGGGTTAGCGGACCTCAGGGGGCTGCCAAAATCTTAAACATGAAAGACAAGACCCTCTTTGCCAAAATGAAACGCTTGGGCATTGAAAAACAAGTGGGTTTGCGGAGGTAGCGTACGAACTCCGATTAAAAGCTACTTTCCTTGACCCGTTTCGTTTTCGACGTAGGTTTTGAAGTTTTCCATACGGGTTTGTATAATATTTTGGTAGTCGTCACCCTTATAGCGTTCAAAAGTCTTTTTAGATAAACCCTTGTACCAAACTTCTTCTTCCAATTGTAATTGTTCGTTCTTGGCTAAAGTGCGTTTGATGAACATGTTACCGGAGGATAATTTATAGCGTAGCGTATAGGATTCATTTTCCACAATATCCAAGATTTCAACTTCCAAAAGCACGCCTCCTTCGAGAATGGTTTGACATCTTTTGTTTTTCTTGAGTTCCAGAGGGCATTTAACCGCTACCACCGTGTCATCCCATTGCTTGAAATTGGAGAAGTCAACCAACGCATCCCAAGCCGTTTCGGGAGTAGTATTCAATTGTACCGCATGGCTAAAGCTCTTTTCAGGATTGTCTTTTTGGGCCATTACTACCAAAGTCAGGCCGAAGATGAGAATAGAAACGAGTTTTTTCATGATTTTGTTTTTAGAGATTAATCATGAGATAAACTTCGGTTTACCTCCTCAAAAAAAATGTGTCATATGACACGCTAACAAAATTTTAAGATTTACTAAGCCGCGGTAAGCCTTCTGCGGATGCGGTGCAGCGTTTCACGCGAAGTTCCTATAAGGGAAGCAATAATGTTTACCGGAACTTCCCGTACCATTTCAGGGTTATTTTGCAATAGGTGCAAGTAGCGCTGTTCTACGGTCATTTTGGACTTGTTGTTGGCTTCGATGACCTTCAGGGACAGGATTTGCTCAACAATACGATTGATGAAATCGCTGAGGGATTTGCTTTTGTCCTTGATGGCGAAATAATCCTTTCGCTTTAGTTCGCAAAAACGTACATCGGTTAGCGCGACACACTCGTCTTTGGAGGGTGTTTGGTTCATGAAGCTATCCAATACCGTCCAACAAATATTAGGACTTACTACCTTGAGCGTAACTCTTTCCCCTAGTTCGGTGTGTGTGTAATAGTGCAAATATCCGCTCTCCAAAAAATAAATGGAATCCACATGGCGATTCGGTGTTATGAGCATATCACCCTTTTTGAGTGCTTTGGCCGTACACTGACTCAGCAAAAAATCCATTTCATCATTGGGTAAATTCCCAAACCCTTTGAAATATTCATAAAGCATTTGCATACCTTAAAATTAAGGGATTTCTCTTGAATATTATAGACGAATAATGAGTAATACTATGTTGAGCTCCTGACAGACTAAATAAAAAACCCCTGATTTTTCAGGGGTTTTTATGATTTTTAAAGTTCTTGTTATTGTTGAACAATTCGCATGTCTCCACTTATTGGGGTTTCTGCTTCGTTGTAGGGATTACCACTTGGGTGCATCATGAGAAGAAACTCAGCTAGCGCGTCTTGCTCACCCCCAGTATAGCTAAAGGTGTTATTGCCTCCTGGATCGTTCATTAAATTTGCATCGGGGTAATCGATATCTTCTCCGAATCCAGTTCCTTCATAGAAATTGATTCGGTTTGGTGCACTAAGGTCCATATCCGTAAAAGGATAAGAATCACCACCATTTGCCAAGAAATTGAGCGTAACCAAATTAAAAGTACGTGAAGCATCTCCTTGGATAGCTCCGCCGGAGACCACGGTATCATCACCTACGATTAACTCAGTTACCCGAGTACCGTTTCCAGGGGCGGTTCGCGGTGTTCCTGCAGTAGAGAAAGTAAAACGCAATCCTGAAACTTGCGGAAATTGACCCGGTGTAGCTCCGTTTTCTGTGGCCGAAACGGCATGCTCCAAAATATCTTTTAACTCTTCGGCGGTGACGGTAAGTCTAACCAAACCGTTATCGAAACGCAATACGGCCCTTAAATTGCCTTCGGAAATGTTTTCAGGTGCAGTGAAAATAATATCATTCGGGTCAGTGGACCCAGCCGGCAATACAGCCGTACCAATTTCGGTTCTTATGCCCCCTCCATTTTTCAAAGAGATGTCCACAGGTTCATCCGATAAGAGATTGGCATACCAAAGATTGGCATCGGCCGTAAGATTCCCCAAATTGGTCTCTTGGGTACGAACCTGGCTTCTTCGTCCATCCAAATACACATCTGAAAAACCAACAACATTGCTGAATTGCTCTTCAATAACACTAGTTAAAGCGGTTTGAACTGCAACTACCTCTGGAATTGGTCCGCCACCAACACTACCCACAACTGCAGGTGTTGAAGCATAAGAGCCATTAAGGTACTCATCCAAGGTATCCAAATCTATAATCCCATGGTCATCAAAACCTACTACCAAACGACCTAGATATTTATAGTCTCCGTCTACATTAACAACCAATGTAGGATTTTGACTAGCGTCTTGCGTTACAAAGGGATATGTTTCATCAAAACCAGCGTCTCCGTCAAAAAGTGTATCACCGTCATCGCCCATTCTTGTGTTGGAACCCCCAGCAACAATAATATCAACCCCGTCAAGAAGGTTGGCAAGTCCTTTTTCAACGGCCAATTGTTGCATATGGGCAAGTAGAACGATTTTATCCACACCATTGGCCTCTAAGGCGTCAACCGCAGGTTGAATTGTAGCTGCTAGCGCAGCATTCCCCCCTTGACCTGAAATGATAAGGCTTCCCGTTGAGGTAATATCCGAGAGGATGGGGGTTGAAGCCCCAATTAGCCCAACTTTTTCTCCGTTGACCATTGTAACGGCATATCTGGCCACCTGAGTTCCCATGTTGCTAACGTCGTCACCATCAGTGCCCACAACAAAATCATCATCAGGACTGAAATCTATATTTGCGGACAAAAAAGGAAATGTAGACCCTGAAAATTCCGCTCCGCCGCCGGCCTCTGCCTGAATTGCATCTGCTAATTCTCCCGGTCCAGCATCCAGTTCATGATTCCCGACCGCAATTGCTTTTACACCCAAAGCGTTTGCTATAGCGATATCAGCATGGCCAGGTTCATTACTTCCGGTTACGGCCCGTACGGCCGATTGTTCAGCAGCGTAAAACCTTGGACCTGGAATAATAATGTCCCCAGAGCTGACCAAAAGGGACTGGCTACCGTAATCCATGTCCATAACAAAACCGTCCACGAGGGCAGAAAATTCGTCCACGGCATCAAGTGCTGTTTCCTCATTTCCGTCTACATCTGCATAATGCAATAGTTGAAGCACAAAATCGGCGTCTTCCAAAGCCTTTTGTGCCTTAGGGTCAACACCATCTCCACTATTTCCACCATCATCATCCGTTCCACCTAAAAAATCATCCAGGCGATCACATCCTAGACTAAAAATCAAGACAAGAAAATCTAGGTAGTACGTAATTTTTTCATTTTCAATACTTTAGTTTAATTTATTTAGAATTATTCTAAAGTAAGAACAAATTGGAGTTGCAATATTGATGAATTGTTAAGTTAAGTTTATCAAAATCTGGATATTGGGATTTTCTTTTTTCCCTTGCGTTTTTTTAGTTAAAAACCAGTCCCGCGCGCAAAACAATTAAAGGCGAAAAGGTTACATTGAAATCCTCATTACCCCCAGCGGCCTGGGATATAAAACCAATATCTATGAAGGGAGTAAGGTTGTCATTCACCTTGAATTGAAGCTCATTGGTGATATTCAATCCCAGACCTTGTATGGTACCGCCTACATCGTCAATATCCGAGGCCGTAATAATTCGGTACCCTAGATTAAACCCAGGCTTATAGGATACTGTATCACTTAGTTCAAACTTGGGTTTGATGGCGAAGGCTAATTCATAAAAGTTTACGCCATCATCCAATAGGGCCAAAGTGGGAAAGGAAATACTAATGTTTGGGCCAATAGCGAACTTGTCGGTGATAAAGAAATCGTAAAATGCAAAAAGTGAAATACCACTTTCCAAATCAAAGTTTTGGTCCAATTCCGCTACATAAACGTCTCCTCCTGTAAGCAAGCCTACTGAAAATCCGAATTCGTTGTTTTGTGATGATACTTGATAACTCGAAAAAAATCCAATTAAGATTACGATTGCATGAAATACCTTGTTTTTCATTTTCTGGTTTTTAATGGTTAGTGGGAACCCTTAGCATTAGATGGGGTTTGGGTTCCATCATGGCTCAAGGTATTCCTATTGGTCTGCCATTGGTGACAGAGGTGTTTCAGGTTTTAACACTTTGGTTACCTGTTTGCAAGACTGAAAAAAGTGTACTAGGAATTAGGATTTTGCAAATTGGGAAGGTGTCATGCCAAAGGTTTCTTTGAAGCACTTGGTGAAGTAAGAGAGATTATTGAAGCCCACCTCATAGGCTACTTCAGAGATGTTGCCCCAGTTGTTTTTGATAAGTTTTGCGGATTTTTGCAAGCGGATGTTTCGGATAAAATCAGAAGCCGGCACTCCGGTCAGGGCCACTAATTTTCGATATAGTTGTACGCGACTCATACCCATATGCTGACTTAAAAAGTCCACCGTAAGGTCCGATTTATCCAAATATTGAAGCACCAAATCTTTAAATTTCCTCAAGAAGCGAGCATCCTGGGAATCTGAATCTTTTGAAGATTGTTCATGAAGTACTTCATGCTTTAATTTTTCTTGCAGCCGCTTTCTTTGCCGTAGTAGGTTGGCCACTTTAAGCG
The DNA here is from genome assembly GCA_038530835.1 of Bacteroidota bacterium. Taxonomy (GTDB): domain Bacteria; phylum Bacteroidota; class Bacteroidia; order Flavobacteriales; family Flavobacteriaceae; genus Flagellimonas. The sequence continues at coordinate 12,607 of JBCBCH010000020.1, forward strand.
TGAGTTCTTGTTTGTCGAAAGGCTTGAAAATATAATCCGTTGCACCATCCCGAAGCCCTAGGATTTTATCTTCTTCAGTGGCTTTGGCTGTTAGCATGATGAAGGGAATATGTGAGACAACAGGGTCCTTTCGAATACTTCGGCAAAGCTCGCCGCCATCCATTAAAGGCATCATAAAATCACTGATGATGAGGTCTGGAACGGTCTTGACTGCTATTTGCAAAGCCTCCATCCCATTTTTGGCCACAACAACTTTACCATAAGGTTGCATCATTTTTTGAATATATTGTTGCAATTCATGGTGGTCTTCCACGAGCAATATGGTGCTTTCTTCCGCTAGAGACAACAAAGAAGAATCCGAAGCAACTGGCTCAAGCTTAATAGGCTCTGCGCTTTCCTGTACCAGAACCAAGGGTATCGAAACCTCAAAAACACTGCCTTTAGGATGATTATCCTTCACATGTATTTTACCACCCATCCCGTCAACCAATTCTTTGGTAAGACTTAGGCCAATACCGGTACCTTCAGAAGTATCGTCGGTGCGATAAAAACGTTGGAAAACAAGTTCCTTTTCATCTAGAGAAAGTCCTTTACCCGTATCTTTTACAAAAAGCTGAAGTGTATTGTTCGTTTCACCGGTCTGTGCGTGTACCCACACTGTTTCCCCAGCTGACGAGTACTTTATGGCATTGGATACCAGATTGTTCAAAATACTTTCGAGCGCATCAATATCCAACAGTGCAGTAATGTGCTTTCGCGAAATAGCAAAGTGTAGTTGGATGTCCTTTTCCTTCGCCCAAGAATCAAAGGCTCCGATAACAGCCCGAATATGGGAGAAAACATCGACCTCGGTGGGCGCACTGGATAGGTGGTTTTCTGAAACTTTCGCATAATCCAAAAGCTGGTTTATCAACCGTTGTAGTCTTTGGGTATTGTTTTGAACGAGTTGCAAGTTTTCTTTTAATGCGGGCTCGTGTTGGTCTTGCAACATATCATTTACGGGACCTTGAATCAGGGTCAGCGGCGTTCGGAATTCATGGGATACGTTGGCAAAAAACTTGGATTTTAGGTTGCTCAATTCTTGCACTTTTTCGACTTCCAAATGTTCCAACCGAAGTTGTGTTTTGAGTTTTTGCCGCGTCAAGAATGACTGCAAAAAGTAGTAACCAATACCTAGAACGATTAGTGTGTAGCAAAGGTAGGCCCACCAACTTGCCCAAAGTGGAGTTTTAATGGAAAAGCCGAATGATTCGGTTTGCTGGGGCCAGGTGTTTTCATCAGTGGAGGCTTGTACCTCAAAAGTATATTCTCCCGGGTCTAGATTGGCAAAGGTTGCCGACCTATTTTCGGTATAGGTCCATTGCTTTTGTATGCCCAACATGCGATACCGGTATTGAACCTGTTCTGGTTTGTT
>JBCBCH010000021.1:0-13911 GCA_038530835.1 Bacteroidota bacterium
CATTAGGTTACTGAGGTTTTGGTGAAAAATCGGAATTGTACCAGTTTTTTAATCCAGCGTCTGACAAACGAACGCTTTTTTGGCAAGTCCCCTACTACGGTTTCCATTTCAAGTACTTTCACGCCGTTGAGAATAATGAGCGGTTCAGGACCCGTGGTCGCCTCATTGAATAGTTCCAGGGCATTTTTATCTGCTTCGGTCCAAGCGCGATTAGCCCTTGTCACCAGGAAGGTATAGTCCATGGTTGAGGCCAATTTTACGGGGAATGGATTTTTGATAATGCTCGGAATTTCCAAAATCACAAAATCAAATGCGTTAAAATCCGAAACCATACCATCCTCATCAAACTCATGGATGGTGGACAACTTGTACAGTTTATCGCTGATGGGATAAACCAGTTTTTGATAACAATCTTCTGTTAAGCCGAGGTCTGTCGCATCGTATGTAATATGAAGCATTCGATAATCCAACTCGCATAGCTTCGAAATCAAATGTCTACAGATAAAGGTTTTGCCCTCTTTGTCTTGTGTTGAAAATAATAGGTTGACCACCGGAGCGGAGGTCTTGTCTTTTTTAAATTGATTGAGAATGATGTTTCTCGAAATGGCGTTGACCGCCTTGTTTTTTAGGTAGGCATAATCGATTTTACTGCTTTCGGAACCGATGACGGGGAAAATGGATGACACCTTCAATGCAATCTTATCCTCAGCCCTTTTTGCGGTATTGATGTTTCCATCCAAAAATTCAAGCACCAGAATTGTTGCGGCCACTAAAACAAATCCAGCCATGGCAGCCACCACTACCAAAAGCATTCGCTTGCTGGGTTTGGGGCTGATTGGGAAAAATGGCGCCTCGGTGAGTTTAATATTGGATTTGAGCTCCACGTTTTGCTGACGCAACTTGGCCAAGCCCAAACTATGCAGAAGACTTAAATACTCTCTTTCAGCAATATCAATTTTACGCTCCAACCGTTTCATCGTAGCACCAAGAGGTGAGAATTCTTGATACAATCTTTTGAATTCTTCTCGCTTTTCGTCCATAACCCGAAGTTGTGCTCGGGTGCCTTCGTATTCAATTGTTTTGGCCAACCAGTCTGAAAGCACACTGGTAGAAGCCAAACTTTTGGTATCGTAATCTGTTTTGTAAATCGTATCAATATTCTTTGCCAGTTCGTCTTCGATGTCTGCAATGCGCTGCATTTTGGTATTTGCATCTTTTGTTTTTTTGAGCTGCACTGTGGAATCCTTGTCCATCCCCAAAGTGAGCATGGAAACTTCGAAGCTGAGGGTTGAAAGCTGCTTTCTCAAATTCATTATTCTGGAACTGGAAAGTCTTTTCAGTTCATGGGCTTCCAGTTTGGATTCCAAGACCCCGAGTACCGCCTTTGCGGCATTGAACTTTCGGAATACCTCCAAGTATTTGATTTCAAACTCTTCTTTTTCAGCGGCAATATGTTTGGTTTGTTCGTAGTAGTTTATGATGTTATTGGTTTGGTTGAATTGTAGTAACTCATCTTCCGCACCTTTTAAATCTACGGTGGAAGCAGCCAACTGCCGTTCGAAATATTTAACTACCGCATCAGACTGGTTCACTTTAATGTCGGCATTCAATTGCACAAAAACCTCGCAGAGAATCAGCAAGGTGTTTTGACAAATGGCAGCATCTTCTGACTCGAATTCAATATCCACGAAGTCACTATTCGAAATTCTTCGCAATCCCACCCTGCCTGAGATTTTTTCGATACTATAATCAGGATGGTCTAGATTGATGAGTTGGTAAATGAAATTGGTGTGATTCGATTCTTTTAATTCCAAAAAGTTCTCGTAGGTTTTTACCACATCCCCCGGTACTACAAGTTGTTTCACCTCCTCCGGAACCAACTCCATTAATGCAGCATACTTTTCTTGCGAGATGATTTTCACATCCGCATTGTTTAAAACCATATGTTGGGTAAACAGTTTTAAGCCAACAATTTCTATGGTAGTTCGGGCTTTGATAAGGTTCAGAAGGTTATCATATGCAGTATTGGTGGCCCTAAAGTCTATTTTAGTGTTTTCCAGTTCAATATTCGAACCTGTAGCAATACCGGTATAAACCCTAGCCTTGGAATTGTATACTTTTGGTTGGTTGCGGGTAAGGTAAAAAACCATACCCCCCAAAAGCACAGGAACCCCAATCAAAAGGGCGACATGTCTCAATAAGAGACGGACAAAAAAGAGTAGATTAAACTTCATTAAATATCCAGTTCTGCTCCTATAATATTTTCCAGTGCCATGACTGAAGCGATGAATTCGGACCGATGCAGCTCCAAACTCATGGTCGCCTGATTCAACATTTGCTGCAAACGTGTATACTCCGTGATATTGATAACCCCGCTCGAAAAGTCTTTTTCGGCACGCAGGGATTGTACCCGATACCCATCCAAAATGGAATTGGAAACATAGTACATGCGATGATTCTTCAATACAGTGTTATAGAGGTATTGCACCCGCTGCTCAAGCTCAACCTCAGCAACCTGGGTTTCGAAACGCGCTTTTTCTGCTTCCCCTTTCGCGCTTAAGATTCGAGCTCTTCGATTGATGATAGCGGATAAGGGCAAACGAATGGAAACCCCAACGGTATACCTACTTTGTTCCGTAGAAAAAAGGGTTTGGCTTTGTGGGTCGCCTGCAATTTGTTGATTGCTCAGGTTATCAAAAATTCCATAGTTGTAGCCCGCTTCAAGATTGATATATTCCAACCAAGCCCTTTGCTCGGCAGACACTACCCCATCGCGATATTGTTGTTCTGAGACCGTAACCTTTATAAAGGGAGAAAAGTCCTTGGCCATTTGGATGAGCGTATCCAAAGGTGGAAGCTTTTTACTAATGTCGTTTTCCTCCAGACCCTTTTCGATAAAAGCTGTAATGGATTGGGCCGAAACCCCCTGTACAAAAAAGAAAATCAATAAAATGCCCCAATATTTTTTCATTACACGTTTTCTTTTTGGAAGACCGCTTTAAACGTGCGTAGCACAATCCAGAGGTCTATGAGAAAGGCGTTTTTACTGTTCGCGTATTCTACGTATTTGATGTCGAGTTGTTTTCGTTCTTCAGGTGACATTTTTGAGCTACGTCCCCTGGCTTCTACCTGCCATAAGCCCGTTATTCCGGCGGGACCGTTAAAACGATCGGTCCATTCGTCCGTGGTCAATACCTCAGCTTCATACAAAGGCAAAGGCCGGTTTCCTACGATGGACATATCTCCTTTCAAAACATTGATGAGTTGTGGAAGTTCATCAATACTGAGCTTACGGATGATTTTTCCAACCTTGGTGATTCTTGGGTCGTTGTCAAATTTTACAAAAGCACTTTTGGCGCTTTCCCGTTTTAGTTGGTTATGGGAAACCTCATCTACTTCTGTGTCGTCCCCAAAAAGTTTGGTTCCGGAAGTAGGGTTTGCAGAGTTCACTATTTCTTCCGCTTCCTGTTCCACCTCATCATCATGCACATATTGGTTTAGATGTTGAAACTCCTTAAGTCTTTTATCGGCATCGGGATACATAGACCGTAGCTTGTAGAAGTCAAAAATCTTGTAGCCCGTACCCACCCTTTTAGAGATGTAATACACTTTTCCCTTGGATTCCAACCGAATTGCGGCGATGACCAACAACAAAAAAGGTGCCGCCACCAACAATACGGACCCTGCCACCAATATGTCGAAGGAGCGTTTCCAAAAACCAATTTTATATTCTCCATAAACGGTATTCGCTGGAGTGATTTTCGCCTTGTGCAAGTTGATTTTAAGCTCTTTCAAAAACTCAACCCTGTCGATGATATTATCGATAGAAAAGGGTTGGACATAATAGTCGTCAATACCATGTTTAACCGCCTGCGCAAACTCGTTCGCGTTGCGTTCTTCAGCTACCAAAATAAATGGGACCGAGTCGCTGTGGCTATATTGCGATTGCAAGGTCCGGTGAAATTCAATGCCTGATTGACCCGGAATTTGTTTTTCGCAAATAATAGCATCAACGATTAAATGTTCTTCCAACCATTTCAAGGCCAAGAGGGAATTATCCACACGGTGGAAGTCCACCTTTTCACTTGATCGTTGAAACTGACGTACTAGTGCCTCGTTTTCCCCAACATAGAGAAGACGGACTTTTTTATCCGAAACGATTTCCATAACGCTACGTGCGAATCAAAAGTTTTTCAACACGAATCAATAGTTCCTCTGGATTGAATGGCTTGACCAAGTAATCATCTGCGCCAAGCTTAAGGCATTGGATTCGGTCAGCACTGCTGTCGCGACAACTCAACACTATAATTGGAATTTCAGAAAAATAGCCGCTTTCCTTTATTTTCTTGATCAACTCGAAGCCGTCCATATTGGGCATTTCCAAATCGGTGATAATTAAATCAGGAATGTTGCCATCTTGCATCCAGGTTAAAGCAGCCATACCGTCTTCCATGGTGGTGACCGTATAGGATTGCCCTAAAAATTGTGATACCAATTCGCTAAGTGACTGTTTGTCGTCTACTACTAAGATTTTCATAATCTGGGATTTTAGTTATTGTAGTCCTAAACACATTTGAAAAGTAGGACAAATATTACTTTATGGTAATTCTATGTTGTAAAACCAAGGCAGTATGTTGTAAGCTACATTTTATCGGAGGTGTTGTTTTGTATGCAACCATCGACCAATGGGAAAGCTTCTTTTTACCCTTAACGCAATACGGCAACCCTAATCGGGTCGCCGTATGGTAAAAAGTGTAGTACAATAGTATTAATGATCAACCTTCAGAGCTTCGTAAGCCTCTTGCAGAATATCATTCTTTTTGAGAAAACGTTCGTTGCAAAATGGGAAAGGTTTACCGGGTTCGCGCGGTGGCGGAAGTGCGGTATATACATCGACGGCAACATACTTGAACGTACCCTTGGGATTCAGATGCATGGCCAGCATGCCATCATCACAACCTGCGACCAACGGTAAATCCACGGCGTAACCGATATCCATAAAGCTTTCCTTTTTAAAAGCAACGCATACGGCCCTAATGTACTTGATGCGTTCTTCAAAGCCTCTTGAAAGCCTGCGTTTGAAGACTTGTACTTTCAACCAGTTTCGTAACCGCATTTTTTGTGACAACCTAAAATCCGATTCATAACTTTTTGAAACGGAATAGCACATAACCAACTTTTCATCTTCGAAAAATGGCAACACCATTCGGTCAATGTAGTAGGGGTCATAAAGCGAGTCGGGGTCCAGCGTGCAAAGAATTTCGCCCCGCGCCGCCTCCATTCCTTTTTGCCGGGCATGGGTAATCCCTTGAAGCGGTTGCGAAACCACTTTGGCCCCCAATTGATTCAAGATTCCCAAAGTTTCTGCGTTCGCATTGTTCTCTACAAATATCAACTCGTAGGGAATAATCGTCTTCAAATGGCTTAAGGCGACAATATGTGCCAACAAGGTTTCCTGGGCATGAAAAACAGGTGTGACCAAACTGACGACGGGTTTTTCGACTTTATCCAATAGTTGGAAATACCGAAGCAATCGACTGTATTGTGTTTCATCCAATTGGTCGGGAACACTATTGAAGTATGGTTGGTAGATTGATAGGTCCATTGTAAAAGGTTACTGGTTAAATACGGTCCGCACTTAAAATATAATTGGTCTTGGTTGCCGTTAAGGTTTCAAGAACCGTATCATTTTGACGCCCAATTAGGGCCATTATCTTATTACGCTCTGCGGATTCCCGGTAGAGTTTTTCGAAAAAATGTGCTGCGGAAGCATCCAAAACCGTCACTTTTTCCAAACTGACGATTACTTGCTCTTGTGACTCCAATACAGAATCAAAATAAGCGCGCAGCGCTCCAACATTTTGGGCTGTTACATCGCCCAATACTTCAAAAACTCCATGGTCTTCCTTAATTTCCAGTGGCATAATTCAAATTTTAAGATTACTTGATTCTTTTGTCATTTTCATCAGTGCTTTGATCGTAGCTACAACAAGTTGAGGCGTTGCATCAGCTCTGGTCGATTCGAGCGACTAATCGGAATCACACTTTTTTCAATCAATACACTATTATCTTGAATATCAATTATTTGAGTGAAATTTATGATGTAAGAGCGATGTATTTGCAAAAACCTTGATGTGGGCAACTTGTCTTTTATTTTCTTAAGGGTAGAATGCACCCGGAACCTTTTTTGCAGGGTTAAGATTTCGATATAATCTCCTTTTGCTTCAATCAACAGAATATCTGAAAACTTGAGTTTTATAAGTCTTCTATCAATATTGATGTATAAATCTTCTTCGGAATTTTCTTGTTTTGAAATGTTGGGAGTTTCTTCTGAAGTGGTAAAAGCCATCTCCAATTTGGTCATGCATTTTTCAAAACGTTCCCTACTGATAGGTTTCACCAAGTAGTCCACAATAAAGGGATACTGGTAGGCCTCAATGGCAAAATTTTTATCTGAAGTGGTCAGCACAATCTTGGGGGGATTTTGCAGGGTTTCAATAAAATCGATACCCGTTAGTTTGGGCATATGTATGTCAAGAAAAATCAAATCCACATGATGGTCGCGGATGTATTTTAAGGCTTCGAGCGCATTGGGAAACTCATGTAGCACCTCAAGGTTCGGAACTCCTTTGCAGAACTCCGCTACTATCATTCGTGCACTGGCTTCATCATCTACAATGATACTTTTCATGTTACGCTATATTTGATATAAACTCTTCCACAGAAGTTAAAATCTCTTGAAACTCTTCTTTGAGTTTGGTGTCCCCGTATTTTAGGTCCTCTTCGTATTTGATGGCCAAACGGTATCCTTCATGCAAGCCGAGAATGCCCAACTTGTGTTTTATTTTGTGGACAATGGTCGCCGATTGCTCCAAATTGTCCCCATCAATTTGGGTCATGTACTCGTTTTTTTCCTTTGGAAATTCTTTTTGGATGATGGTCAAAAAACGTTTCTCGAATTCCTCGTTCCCGCCTGAAATTTCCTTGATGTAATCCAAGTTTGGTCTTTCCATGATTAGGGTTGTTTTTTTAGGGTGAAGAAAAATGTTGTTCCTTTTCCGATTTCACTGGTCAACCATACCTTCCCCTTGTAACGGTCTATAATCTTTTTTACAATGGACAGCCCAATTCCCGTTGAGCGCTCTTTGTTTCCTATGGATTGGAAAATCTGGAATATTTTTTCGTGGTATTCTTCGGGGATTCCTACGCCATTATCGGCAATACTGAATTCCCAATGTTTTTTGTGTTCTTTAAAACCAATTGTGACCTCACCTTTGGGTTTATCGATATTGACGACCGCGTTGCTCAAAAAATTCTGGAACAACTGGTGCATTTTGGTTCGGTCTGCCGAGATGGTGGGTAACTCTTCTTCCGTTTTGATGACTACATTTTCGGGGATATAGATAATCTCCCGAATCTCCTGAACAACCTCATTGAGATTGATTGGGGTACTATCCAAAACATCATTATTTACCGTTGAGTACTTTAATATTCCTGTAATGAGTTTGTCCATTCCCTCTATTTTCTCTTGCATCATCTTGAGGTTGTATTGACCTGTCTCATCGAGTTTGTCTTTGTAGTCGTCATACATCCAAGTGGCGAGTGCACTTACACTGCGCAAAGGAGACTTCAAATCGTGGGATACAATATGGGCATACTCTTGAAGGCCTTTGTTGCTTTCCTCCAGTTCTGCAACCAAGTTTTCTTTTTGGAGCTCCAGATTTTTTTGTTGGGTAATATCAAAATGGATGCCTATGGAACCAATTACATTGCCCAAATCATCATAACGAGGGGCACCACTGACCAGCCAAAAGCGTTTTTCACCATCACGGTTCAAGATTCCGATTTCATAGGAATACGAAATGCCTCGTCGCCGAAGGGCGCTGTGTTTTTGTACCATTTCTTCATCAGTATCCACAATATTTAGAATTTTAGTGGTATTGCGTCCAATCAATTCAATTGAGGACCGCCCCACCATATCACAAAAGCTCTGGTTGACCATTAAGATGTTGTCTTCATTGTCCACCTCGACCAAACCTAGATTCATGTTGGCGATAATGCTGCCATACTTTTCTTTTTGCGCTTCGAGGTTTTTGCGATAATTCTTTTTGAGGGTGACATCATTATAGCTCCATAAATGACCTTGGTATTCGCCATTGCTGAATAGCGGAATGTAATCGCGTTCGAACGTACGTCCATCCACCAACTCCATTTCATCAGAAGTGACAGCTTCCCGCTTGTTCAACACATAGTCAATACGCCGAATGGTGGTATCAGGTTCTTGAAAAAGATGTTTGTACTTGTGAAGCGACTTTCGTGCATTAACCCCTTTCAATTTATGGGGGGCTATTGGGATGGCAAACAGGTCGCAGAATTTTTGGTTGGCCAGCACAATCTTACCCTCTTGGTCTTCCAAAAGAATCCCTGATTGCAAGTTTTTAATAAGCGTGCCCATACGTTCTTCCGAAGCTTGAAGCTTTTCTTTGGAACGTTTTTCTGCGGTAACATCCTCAATGGTTACCACACTGTAAGCCAGTTTTCCACTTTCGTCGGTAAGTGAACTAATGGAAGTCTTTCCGTAAATCGTACTACCATCTTTTTTGAAGAACTTTCGAATCACCGAAAACTTTCGGTCTTCTAAACCGGTAATTTTTGAATCCAAAATGGAATCCAAAGTACTTTCTTCCAAGTTGGAGATATCGTCCAGCGAGCATTTGGCCAATTCCAACTCATCATAACCCATTAAATCGATAAAGGAGCGGTTCGCTTTTATGATTTTGTTTCTTATAATGAGGAGAATTCCCAATGGCGAATTCTCTACGATAATATCTTGTTGCTTCTTTTGTTCCTGTAATAGTTTCTTGATTTCAACGTCTTGGGTAATGTCGCGAATCACCCCTTGGGCCGCTATGGGCCTTCCCTTTTCATCATAAATCAAACTCGCATTGATGTTGACGTGTTTGGCTTCTTTGCGCTTGTTATAGATTTTGGCCGAATAATTCTTTAGGATGCCTACTTGACTCAATGTCAGGAATGACTCTTTGGTGTATTCCCTGTATTCCGGATGGACCAAGGTGCTCAAATAAACATCTTCTTTGGAATGGTCAAATCCGAGAAACTCCTTGGCGGAAGAATTCATGTTAATCACCTTTCCATCCAAGCTCATCACTACATATGGGTCGATGATATTGATAAAAGCACTGTCCACAGCATTGCCTTCCTTATGCAGCAGGCTTTCCAGCCGACCATTGGCTTCCCTAAGGTGCAATGAAGCATCGTACAACTCTTTTGCCTTCTCTTCAAGAAGGGTCTCGGCTGCTTTTCTGGCTTTTCGCTCTCGTTGTAAGGCCCGTTTTAAAACGGAAACCTCGTTCTTATCCATTTTGGACGATAGCGAACTTGACTTGAGTTCCGTTTTCATTTAATAATTTGTAGTCGACATCAACTGGCTTTCCAAAATGTTCAAAAGTTCGAATAATCAAACCGTGGGCCAGAGCATACAATCCTCGTGAAGAGGAATAAATCATTTCCAAGGTTTTATCCGTACGGGATAGGATTTTAAATTCTGGTAGTTCCGCGTCGGGATATAATTTCTTTACATGAACGTGAATATGGTCTTCAATGCAACTTAGAAGGGCCAAAGGGGTATTGTAGTTCGCTACAACTTCCGGATGGGTTTTGGCCAAACTACTGAACAAGTAGTGCCCAAATGAATACAGTAAATCTTCTTTGCTGATTTTGGTTTCTTGATGTAGCTGCTCAATGAGCAAAACCATTTCGTGAAATGCATACGTCCCAACGGCGGTATAGGCGCCGCCGGAAGGTAAATCACAGTTTTCAACTATGGTATCGACCATCTCCAAACCGAAGGTGGATTCAACCATCTCCAAAAACTCAGTGAATACAATCCCTTTCATAATAAAGAATATTATGATTTAAAAGTAGGAATTGGACTACTTGCTGAAAAAATAATGTTGTGAAATGCGGGTTTTTGTTAGCCTTTGATTAGCTCGCTAATCTCCCAATAATCGAATACTTTTTTCAATTTTGACTCGTAATCCTCATATTTTAAAGGCTTTATGATGTAACCAGCGATACCAATCTCAAAACATTTGAGCAGGTCCACACGATTCTCAGATGTGGTCAAAATAATGGTGGGCAAATATTTGAAACGGTCATCTTTTTTGATAATACTCAAAAACTCGGTTCCGCTCATACGCGGCATGTTCAAGTCCAATAAGATGATATCCGGCAACTGTCCAGAGTGCAAAATATCCAGGGCTTCTTCCCCATTTTTTGCCTCTATGATCTTGTGCTTCGATTGGAACTTTGAAATCGCACGTTGCAATTTCATGCTCTCAATCATATCATCTTCTATGAACAAAACATTCATGCGGTTTTTCCTTTAGCCTACAAATATCCATAAAGATACTGAGGAAAAATACTACATCGTAGCTGGGAATCTTAAAACTGTCGACGAGTGGTACTTTATCGTAGATGAATTTTCACCTCAAGATAGGTTCTTGAGTGCTTCTTTCATCTTTTTGGTCATTTTGGAGACTACCAAATCATAAGAATGGTCTACCAGTTCCAATATCAGTTTTGGTGGTAGCCCATGCAGCAAAAGCGTGTTCCAGTGCGTCTTGCTCATGTGATAGCCGGCAATAATCAAACCGTCGTATTCTTCGCGAAGAGCTATAGCCCGTTCGGGGTCACATTTCAAATTGCACTGCGGGGGAGTTCGCTCCAAGGGAAACAACGCAAACATTTTCCCCATAACCTTAAAAACCAAAGTATGTTCATCAAAAGGAAAGCTCTCAGTCACTCCCGGTTTGGAGAGGCAAAAGTCCCGTAAGGTTTCTACATCCATTATTGTATGCCTTTGGAATCATACACAATAACCTTGCTCCAAAGGTCTTTGCATTCATCAATAAATTGCAAATGCGCCGCTTCTTTTTGGTAGCCGTCTTGTGACTCGGCAGAATCAAAAGTTACAATTAAGGCATAGGTAAACGAATCGTCAACCACTTCGCGAGTCGACTTGGGCGGAATGCCTATGAAATTCGTTTTGGCAAACTTAGAATGGTTCAAGAAGCGTTTGAGAGAGTCTTCAAATTGGATTCGGTCATCTTCATTATCTGGATTTTTCAACCAGAAGTAAACGGTATGTGCAAAGGATGCATCGAACTCTTCGCTGTTTATTTTGTCCTGTGCGACCGTACGGGTCACAAAAAGGAGCCCTAAAACGGAGATTAAAATGTATTTTTTCATGCTGTTTTTTCTTCTAAATATGTTTGGGTGCTATCCGGAATTTCCAAGCTTTTGTAGTCCAATGTCCAACCTATCGTCTCCACAATTTTTTCCACCACCAATACTGCCTGCAGCGCTTCTTTTTTAGCGCTTTCCATCAGGCCGCTTTCGGGAATTTTTTGTTTGATATAATCTTTGGCCTCAACATTTAGCTGTGTCATATCTTCTGGTGAAAAGCTATTAAAGAAACCATTCTTGATGTCGTAATACTGAAGATTGGGTTCAATCGACAAAATTTCGGGTTCTGGAAAATTCTGGAGCACAATGGTCTTTCTTTCCGTGTCGGCCCGCATGGCCAACTTCTTCAAATCATAACCAATATGGGCTTTGGCTTTTACAATAATCAATGCCTTTTTCTTGCTCGTAAACAAGTTCATGAAGCTCTCCTTTGTATTCTCATAATGATAAATCTCGGCAAAATCGCCTTCAACTGAAACGAGTTTGCACACATTTCTGATTTTGTCAAGAATTACAGTGGATTGCCTTTCGGTTCGCTCTTTTCTCTTTTTGCCGCGAAACAGGGCGAACAGACCATACATTAAAATGGCACCTAGAATCAGACCCAAAAGCGCTTCTATCATTGTATTGAATTCAAATTTCAGTAGGTTTAAAAAGGACAGGCCGGCTTGGCGCAGCATCATTTTCAAAGGGCGCTACTTGCAAATTAAGCCAATATAACCCATCATCGATAGCTCCAGGCACAAAAACGAACTCTGTTATTGTTGCGGAAGTTCTTGGAGACTGGTTTACCTTCCAAAACGTTTTGTGGGCTTCAAGCTTTCCTCCATCTTTTTCCTTATCAACCGAAGGAAGGTCCACCAACAAATGTTCAATTCCTTCTGCGACGATATACTCCATTGCTTCCTTTGAAAGGTATGGTGGATTCTTATGGGCATAGTCTATGGTACGCTTCATATTTGTATTCGGTAGCGTTCGGATTATCAATGCTCTCGCCCCTTGATTTTTTCGAGCTGTCTTTAGTTGTTCTGAAGACACCACGAAATCTCCTTCTACTTTTTCCGGAGCAATACTAACCAGTTCCGCCCACATGAAATAGGTTTTCAGTTTTTTATTGACCGAAAAGACCTCCTCGGTTATATGACCCAAACATTCCGTGTGCGTCACATGGCTATGCGGATTGAAGGTGACCTCATTGAAATTCACGGGAGCGCCGTGAGCGACACTGCCGATAAAATCCGAATCCTTTACGGGCTGAATGCTCGGTGGAGGTTGGTACCAAGCATTTACACTTCCTTGACCATGTTTTAGAGCAATGGAAATATCCAGTGGTTTGGAGAGGTCGATTTGATAGGAAAGGTCACCGTGCTGTACGCTCGCAATCATTTTACCAAATTAACCATAAAAAGGTCTGAGGCGATTCCGTCTACCAAAAACTTTCCGCTTTTGGTGGCCAAAAGATTATCGCCATCCTTGAACAACAGATGGTCTTGAATGTATTTTTCGGCTTGCTCTTCCAGATACTTTCGATATAGTGGGCCAAATTCAGTTTGAATTCTATCTAGCGAAACCCCCCATTGGGTCCGTAAACCTGTCATCACGTATTCGTTGTATCGGTCTCTTAAGCTTAAGGTTTCTTTTTCGGATGGAAGGTTCCCCGCTTCCAAGGCGTTGGCATATTTTATATTGTTGTTTATGTTCCAGCTGCGCACCTTTCCATCAAAAGAATGCGCCGATGGACCAATACCGATATAGGTTTTGCCTTGCCAATACGCACTGTTATTTTTAGAAATGAACCCGGGTTGTGCAAAATTGGAAGTTTCATAATGCATAAAACCTTTAGATTCCAAGGTTTGCAACAGTATCAAAAACTGGTGTTGGGCTTGCTCATCATCCACGGGGGGCACTACCCCTTGCTCAATGAAATGTTTCAATGCCGTTTTGGGTTCTACCGTCAGGGCATAGCTAGAAATATGGGGGACATCCAACTCCAAGGCAACAGCAATATTTTCCTCCCATTGACTATCGGTGGCATTCGGGATGCCATAAATCAAATCAATGGAAATATTATCGAAATATGTCTTAGCGTTCTGAATGCACTCCAAAGCTTCTTGAGCATTATGGGCGCGATTCATAAGTTTTAAATCGGCCTCAAAAAAAGATTGTACCCCAATACTCAGCCGATTGATGGGACTTTGCGACAATTCCTCCAACTTGTCCAACGACAAATCGTCCGGATTGGCCTCTAATGTGATTTCCGCATCCGAATCCACCTTAAAATGTGTTCGCACCGTTTCGATAAGGGCATTGATTTCATCCACGGACAAAACCGAAGGGGTACCTCCACCAAAGTAGATGGTTTTCACCTCTTGATTGGAAAGCTCTTCCTTTCGCAGTCGAATTTCCGTGGCCATAGCCTCCAAAACTTGAGCCTTGGTTCCCATTTGGGTAGAGAAGTGAAAATCACAATAGTGACAAGCTTGCTTGCAAAATGGCACATGAATATAAACTCCGCTCAAAACAGTGAACAATTATCAATCAACAGCGAACAATTATCAATCAACAGTGAACAATTATCAATTAAAAGGTATCAATCAACCAAATGCATTTATTAAACCGCTAAGATTGTACTTTAGATCGAAG
>JBCBCH010000022.1:0-13824 GCA_038530835.1 Bacteroidota bacterium
CATCTAGCGGCATGATGGAGGTTGCAAGAAAAGGAATCTTTAATCCAGGGGAATTCGTTTTCGCAGAAATCATGATTATTTTCATGGCAGTCATGATTACGGATATTCTACTATTGGATTTTTTCAATACGTTGGGTATGCCTACTTCAACAACTGTTTCCATTGTTTTTGAACTTTTAGGAGCATCCGTGGCCATTTCCTTGGTAAAGATTATTAAAGCTGATGGTGGCTTTTCCGATTTGAGTGCCTACATCAATACGGATAAAGCGGTTCAAATCATTTTTGGTATTCTGCTCTCGGTTGTCATTGCTTTTACCATTGGAGCTGTCGTTCAATTTATATCGCGTTTGCTCATATCCTTTGATTTTAAGAAGAAGTCCAAGTGGGTGGAATCCATTTTTGGTGGATTGGCAACTACCGCAATCATTTACTTCATATTGGTTAAAGGGTTGAAAAGTGCCAATCTGTTCGGAGGTTCCTTCTCCGAGTTTGTGGCTACGCAAACTGAGCTTTTTCTTTTGATTAATGCCATTCTCTGGACACTTCTATCTTATCTAGTAGCTACCTTTTTGAGGTGGAATGTCTATACTCTCATCATCGCTTTTGGAACTTTTGCCTTGGCCATGGCTTTCGCCGGAAACGATTTGGTGAACTTCATTGGAGTACCCATTGCAGCTTTACAATCTTGGGAAGATTGGCGTGCCTCAGGGATACTTCCGGAAGAATTTGTTATGAATAGTTTGAGCGCTGCCGTTCCTACCCCCACGCTGTTGTTATTGTTTTCGGGTGGAATTATGGTAGTTACCTTATGGTTCTCTTCAAAAGCGAAAAGCGTAGTCAAAACCAGTGTTGACCTTTCCCGACAGGATGAAGGTGATGAAAGATTTCAACCCAATTATTTGTCCCGTCAAATAGTAAAGCTAAGTGTCAACTTCTTCGATATCCTGTCCAGAGCTATTCCTCCAGGCGCAAAAAGAGTGGCAGACAAACAGTTTCGGGTACCCAACCAATACATCCCAAAAAGCAAAGCGCAAGATATGCCCGCCTTTGATTTGGTTCGTGCTGCGGTCAACCTAATGGTGGCAAGCGTGTTGATTTCGATAGCCACTTCCATGAAATTGCCCCTCTCCACGACTTATGTAACTTTTATGGTGGCTATGGGAACTTCTTTGGCGGACCGTGCGTGGGGTGCAGAAAGTGCGGTATATCGGGTAGCTGGGGTATTGAATGTTATAGGGGGTTGGTTCTTTACGGCCTTGAGTGCCTTTACGGCTGCTGCTATCATCGCTTATTTTCTTCACGCCGGAAAACTCGTCGGATTGATTTTGTTGTTAGTAGCCGCTGCCGTGATTTTGCTTCGCAATTATATGGCGCACAACAAGAAAACCAAGGTCATCAAAGCTGAGGATAGTCTTCGCCGCGCAGAAAGTAGTTCCATTCAAGGGGTTATTGAGGAGAGTGCTGACAACATCAGCAACATGATAAAACGAAGCAATCGCATCTATACCTATTCCATAAATGGTTTGGCCAAGCATGATTTGGAGATGCTCAAGAAAAACAGAAAGGGCGTCAACAAAATGTCTGCTGAAATTGAGGATTTGAAAAACAGTGTTTTTTACTTCATCAAGAACCTCGATGAGTCAAGTGTTGGTGGGGCCAGTAACTTTTACATCAACTTGTTGGGTTTGCTTCAAGATTTATCCCAATCTCTGGAATACATTTCTACCTTGGGCCACAAACATGTCCAAAACAACCACAAAAAACTCAAGTATACCCAGATCAAGGAATTAAAGGAACTGGATACCACATTGGAGGACCTGTTCAACAATACACAAGAAATCTTCCAGACCCGACAGTTTCAAAATATTGAATCGTTGTTGGTGCAGCGAGAGGAACTTTTTGCCATGGTTTCAGATAAAATTGAGCGTCAAGTGGCCCGTACCCGTACGGAAGAATCAAGTCCAAAGAATACGACCTTATACTTTTCGTTGCTCACGGAGAGTAAAGACATCGTTAAAGCCACACTTAAACTTCTAGAGCTTTACTACATAGAACATGATAGTAGCGTAGAGCCCGCACGCGTTCAAAAGTAAATTCAAAGGTTATGCGTTGTCTAACACTTATATTGCTTCTCTTCGGGGTAAGTCAAACCTTTTCCCAAAACATTACCGCTACCCAACTTTTGGATAAGGCCATCAGCTATCATGACCCAAATGGCCATTGGAAACAATTCGATGCCTCCTTTGATGTTGTAATGGAGACCCCTAAATCAAGTGACAGAAAAAGTTCCATCCATTTGAATATTCCTAGACAGATTTTTGAATTGGAAGTGGAAAAGGACAACGTAGAATATACCTATCACTTCGAAAAAGATTCATGTACTACTTCGTTGAACGGAAGCAATAAGATATCTGAAGAGGATAGAAAGGAATATCGATTGACCTGTGAGCGTGGTAGTTTAATGCGTGACTATTATACCTATCTCTATGGTCTTCCCATGAAGCTCAAAGACCCTGGGGCAAACTTGGTCAATACGGTTGAAAGAAAAGTATTTAAGGGCAAAGAATACCTTGTTCTAAAAGTTGATTATGACAAAAATGTAGGTGATGATACCTGGTATTTTTACTTCGACCCAACCACTTTTGCCATGGAAGTATATCAATTCTATCATGATGAGCAAAAAGGGGATGGAGAATACATTCTGCTGAAAGATGTTGCTGAAATCGGCGGTATCAAAATGCCAAAAGTACGAGCATGGTATTACAATTCGGATGATAAATACCTTGGGACGGATACGCTTTACACCATTCGTTAGCCCCTAAAATCTCCTCTTCCCGGGATTAAAACTTTTCCATTGCCCTCATTATTTGATGTCGCTGTAGTTCAAAAAAAACAAGTGACATTACATTCTTGCGCGAAAGAAAAACAAACAGATAATACTCTAATGGAAACGGTCTTGGGAAAAGCTAGTTTCTGTAAAAATTCATTTGGTCCATATATTGCCAAACTTTTTCCGGCAATAAAGGTCGAATGTTTTTCCCCAAAGCATGTTGTTTTCGAATAAAGGTGCTGGAGATTTCCATAATCGGGGCAGCTACCCGGTGAATTTTGGCATGCCCTTCGAATTGATGGGATACTACACCTTCCGAAATTCTCGGATACACATAAAGCTCATGGTTCTCCAAAATGGTTTCATAGTTTTTCCATTTATGAAACCCCTTGAGGTTGTCTTCCCCCATAATCAAGGAAAAGCAATACTCTTCTGATGCGTAGCGCTCGTGCAGGTGCACCAAGGTATTCACCGTATAATTTGGTTGAGGCAAGTCAAACTCAATTTTGCTGGGTTTGATTTTAGGATAATCTTGTACCACCTCATACACCATTTGATAGCGGTGGTGATTCGCCAACAAAGATTTTTGGGTTTTAAAGGGACTTTGGGGCGTAATAACAAACCAAACTTCATCCAAAGGAGAAAACTCCGCCATGTGGTTTGCAATGGCCAAATGGCCAATATGAATGGGATTGAAAGTGCCAAAAAACAAACCAACTTTCTTCATGACCCTACCTCATGATTCGGTTTTCGGATTGACTCCAACGAATTCAGCGACGAGCTGGTGCGCCTCTTTCAAGGCTACTTCCAAATCGTAATTCTTTATGATTTCATCAAACTGGGGCGCTGTAGCCAACTCTACCGAAGCCTTGGCTACGCGCATATTGATTTTATCTTCACTCTCCGTACTCCTCTTTTTCAGTCGGATTTTAAGCTCGTCCACACTGGGTGGTTTTACAAAAACGGCCAAAGTTTCCTTGGGAAACTTTTTTTTAATCCGCAATCCGCCTACTACATCAATATCAAAAATCACATTTTTCCCTTCTGCCCAAAGACGCTCTACCTCACTTTTTAGGGTGCCATAAAAGTTGTCGCGGTATACCTCTTCCCACTCCAAAAAATCATCATTCTTGATGTGTTGTATAAATTCTTTGGTTGAGATGAAGTAGTAGTTCACTCCATCCTTTTCTTCTCCTCTTGGAGGTCTGGAAGTGGCTGAAACAGAAAACGCAAGATTGAGTTCAGGTTGCTCCAAAAGATGTCGAACAATGGTGGTTTTTCCGCTCCCCGAAGGTGCTGAAAAAATAATGAGTTTCCCTCCTTGGCTCATAATACGTTGAGCATTTGTTCTTTGATTTTCTCCAGCTCATCCTTCATTTGCACTACCAATTGTTGCATCGGTGCGAAGTTGGCCTTTGAGCCAATTGTATTGATTTCCCGTCCTATCTCTTGGGTGATAAAACCCAATTTCTTTCCATTGGAATCTTTGGTATTCAAAGTAGTTTCAAAATAATCCAAGTGATTGGCCAGACGGACTTTTTCCTCCGTGATGTCGTACTTTTCCAAGTAGTAGATGAGCTCTTGCTCAAAACGGTTGGCATCAATTTCTACCCTTAATTCGGCGACAGCTCGTTCCAAACGTTCGCGAATGGTGTCCAAACGGGAAGGGTCCAATTTTTTGATATCCTCCAATCTAACTCTTAATGTTTCCAAACGTTGAACAAAGTCTTTTTCAAGAACGCTGCCTTCTTCCAATCGAAAGTCCATCATTTTGGAAAGGGCGCTGTTCGTAGCCTCCAATACGGCCTTCCGCTCGGTATCATCAAGGTCCGTTTTGTCGCTTTTCATGGCGTCGGGCATTCGCAAGGCCAATTCCAAAAGCTTTAAGGATTCTCCATCGGCAAGTTCCCGCAACTGCTCCATATATTTCAAAACCACGCCCTTATTGACCTCCGAGGTAGTTTCCTCTCCCGTAATTTCAATATATAATCCAAAATCAACCTTACCACGAACCAGCTCCTCTGCAATCAGTTTTCTGATTTCCAGTTCCATTTCCCGATATCCCTGCGGCATGCGCGCATTGATATCCAAATTTTTGCTGTTGAGGGATTTGATTTCTACGGTTATTTTTTTGGAAGGCAGTTGCACCACGTGCTTTCCAAAACCAGTCATGGATTGAATCATGCAGTATTCAAAATTTTGACAAAGGTAACAAAATGGCCGCGCTGGCCTATTCGGCCAGCTCTCTCACCCAAATATTTCGGAAACTCACACGGCTGTTGTCGTTATGGTCTTGCAACATCAAAGGTGCTTTACCGTGGGCTTCATACTTGGGCCAACCGATGTATTTGATGGTTCCTTCAATTTCGAAATGATCTTGAATCAAGACACCATTGTGTAGAACCGTAATGGTAGCAGGAGATTTAATGTTCCCACCCTTGGTGAATTTTGGCGCATGAAAAATGATGTCGTAGCTATTCCATTCTCCGCTTGGCACAGAGGCCATCGCCGAAGGAACGGATTGTTTATATAGAGCCCCTACTTGTCCATTGACATAGGTGGGATTGTCATTGTTGTCCAAAATCTGTACTTCGTAGCGCTTTTGGAGGAACACCCCACTGTTGGCCCGGTTTTGTCCTTCGCGTTGGATTTCCGCTGGAGATCTCCATTCCATATGCAATTGTATGCTCCCAAAGTTCCTTTTGGTTTGGATGTTTCCCGTACGGTCCTTAACGGTCATGCTTCCATCGTCATTTAAGGTCCATTTCACGGCAGAACTATCCGCAACTTGAACCCACTCTTCAAATCCAGAACCATCAAAAAGCACAATGGCATCGCTAGGGGGTTTTCCATGCATGCCAGGAACCACTTTCGGTGGAACGGGTTCATAGAATTCCGTAGCTTCAGGATTAGTAGGTTCCTTCTCTTGCCCCTGAACCCACACTAAGGAAAATAGGGAAAGTGCAAAGAGGATGTTGTTTTTGCAAGACATGTTATAGTGCTTTTATTTTAATATTTCTATAAGCAATTTCTATAGGCTCACCATGGTCTTGCAACGCGATTTTACCCGTTTGCGATTTTCCGAATACCTCCCAATCCGCAAACTTTGAATTAGCAACCATAGTATCCCAGGCTTCACCATTCACTGGAAAAGTTACAATTTCAGTATCATTCAAAACCACACTCCCTTTGTTGGACTCGTGGTCTATGGTTATCACATAGTGATTCCATTCCCCAACCGGTTTTACTACATCTTCTGAGGGAGATACCATATCGTAGAGCGCCCCTGCTTGATGCGAAGTGCCATTTTTTGCATCGGGATGACTCACATTGTCCAACACTTGGATTTCTGGACCACTATGATAGGGTTCTGGATATTTTTCATCTTCAACTACGCCCCACATAATCCCGCTATTCGCTCCATCCGAAACACGCCATTCCAATGAAAGCACAAAACTGGTATAGGTATTGTCCGTAACCATGTTGAACCGGTTTCCGTCCGTTCGATGCTCGGTAGTCTTCAATACCATAGCCCCATCTTCCAAAACCCAAGCATCAGGCACTTCTTTTCCAGGGTAGACGTGCCACCCATCAAAGGAAGAGCCGTCAAACAAAACCTCCCATTCTTCTTCCGTGGTGGTCATTTCAACTTCCTCCTCAACAAAAGTTTCTTCTTCCGTTTCTGTTTTCTTGTTTTCCTTGCACCCAAAAATCAAGAGTAGGCCCAAGCATGCGATGTATTTTTTCATAATCCTAAAATTCTTTTGAGTTTAGCTTCGTCAGTTTCAGAACCTGCGAAATCATCAAAGGTTTTTTCAGTGGCTTCAATGATATGGTCCTGTATAAATTTGGCCCCCTCACGGGCTCCTTGTTCAGGGCTTTTGATACAACATTCCCACTCCATCACGGCCCAAACATCACAGCCGTATTGGGTCAATTTCGAAAAGATGGTCTTGAAATCAATCTGGCCATCCCCAAGCGAACGGTACCGCCCGGCACGGTCGCCCCAATCATTATATCCTCCAAAAGCGCCTTTTTTTCCGGTCGGATTGAATTCCGAATCCTTTACGTGAAACGCTTTGATGAATTCATGGTAGTGGTCAATGTAGGTGATATAATCCAATTGCTGGAGCACAAAGTGGCTTGGGTCATACAAAATATTTACGCGTTTGTGATTTCCGGTCGCCTCCAAAAAACGTTCGAAAGTATCTCCATCATGCAAGTCTTCCCCAGGGTGTATTTCATAACAAACGTCCACCCCTTCGTTATCAAAATGGTCCAATATGGGCATCCATCGTTTGGCGAGCTCGGCAAAACCCATTTCAACTAGCCCAGCAGGACGTTGTGGCCAAGGATGTGCCGTGTGCCAAAGCAGTGCGCCCGAAAACGTAGCGTGCGCTGAAATACCCAAACGTCGGCTGGCTGTGGCCGCTTTCTTAACCGTTTCAACGGCCCATTCGGTTCGGGCCTTGGGATTCCCTTTGTATTGGTCAGGTGCAAAATTATCGAACATGATGTCGTAGGCCGGATGTACCGCAACAAGCTGACCTTGTAAGTGGGTAGACAATTCAGTGATTTCCAAACCATACGAATTGATGGTTCCTTTTAACTCATCACAGTAATCTTGGCTTTCCGCCGCCTTATCCAAATCTATTAAAAACGATTCCCAAGTTGGAATTTGGATGCCTTTATAGCCTAAATCGGAAGCCCATTGGCATAAGCCTTCGAGGGAGTTGAATGGAGGTTGGTCGTCAACGAACTGCGCCAAGAAAACCGCAGGTCCCTTAATTGTTTTCATTCACATGTTTTTTGAAATACACAAATCCCAAAGTATAGGATTTATCTATTATATTTAATAGTTAGAGTTTAACTGAAGCTGTTTCAGCTAGCACCATAAATATAGCAATTCGCTTACAATAAAAGCGCCCAGCCATGGCAAACAAAGACATCATTTACGACGCAATCGTTGTAGGTACGGGAATCACTGGAGGATGGGCCGCCAAAGAGCTCTGCGAACAAGGTTTGAAAACCTTGGTACTGGAACGAGGCCCAATGGTAAAGCACATTCAAGATTACAAAACCATGAATGACGACCCTTGGGACTATCCTTTTTTAGGAGAGCTTACCCGAGAGGAGAAGAAAAAGTATCCCAAGCAATCACGACTGGGCTGGGCCCCAAAAGACGATGTCAAACATTTTTTTGTCAATGATTTGGAGCATCCCTACCAAGAAACCAAACGTTTCGATTGGATAAGGGGATACCATGTGGGCGGCAGAAGTTTAACTTGGGGACGTCATAGCTATCGCTGGAGCGACCTGGATTTTGAAGCTAACAAAAAAGAAGGCATTGCGGTAGATTGGCCCGTTCGCTATGCGGATATCGCACCTTGGTACGATACGGTTGAATCTTATATAGGAGTAAGTGGAGAAAAACTAGGTTTGTCTCAATTGCCAGATGGCATTTTTCAGCCTCCCATGGAGTTGAATTGTGTCGAGAATGAATTGCGCCAATCCATGGAAACTGAATTTGAGGATGGCCGTGTACTTACGCCCGGAAGGGTTGCCCATATTACTGAGAAAACTACCAAATTCGAAGGTAGGGGAACCTGCCAATATCGAAATCGTTGTTGGAGGGGATGCCCCTTCGGCGGTTACTTTAGCAGTAACGCCGTCACCCTACCTGCTGCAGAACGCACTGGAAATCTGACTTTGAGACCCAATAGTATTGTGCATGAAGTCGTTTATGATGAACAAACAAAGCTGGCTTCAGGGGTTAAGGTAATTGATGCCGAAACTCAGGAGAAAATTATATTCAAAGGTAAAATTGTATTTCTCTGCGCTTCGGCCATGGCCTCCGTTGGCATTTTACTCCAATCCAAATCTGATAGTTTTCCCAATGGGATGGGCAACAACCATGACCAACTGGGTCGGAATATTATGGACCACCACTATCAGCTTGGTGCTTCAGCTTTGGTTGAGGGCCATTTGGACAAATATTACAAAGGTAGAAGGCCCAATGGGTTTTATATTCCACGGTTTGTGAATTTGGATGCTTCATCGCAACGAGAAGACTTTATTCGCGGTTTTGGTTACCAAGGTGGTGCTGGTCGAGGTAGGTGGCAAGAATCTATCGCTGAAATGGGGTACGGTAAAGCTTTTAAGGAAAGTATTCTCAAACCAGGGCATTGGGAAATTGGCATGAGCGGATTTGGTGAAATGTTGCCACACCCGGAAAACAAGGTTACGCTAAGCACCACTGAAAAAGATAAATGGGGACTCCCTCAACTGGACTTTGATGTGGAATTTAAGACGAATGAACGCAACATGCGGAAAGCTATTATTGAAGAGGCCGTTAGCATGTTTACGAAAGCGGGATTCAAAAATGTGACGCCCTACGAAAATTCTACGGGACCCGGCTTGGGCATTCATGAAATGGGAGGGGCACGCATGGGCAGCAATCCCAAAACATCAGTAGTCGACCGAAACAATAGTTTGCACGATGTCAAAAATGTTTTTGTAACCGATGGCGCTTTTATGACCTCAGCCAGTTGTGTGAATCCGTCCCTAACCTATATGGCTTTTACCGCACGAGCCGCTAACTTTGCGGCTCAGGCATTTAAAAATCAAAACTTTTCCTGATATATTATGGATAACGCTTCAGCACGAAATCTTTGGGGTGATTTTTTAGACGCGCATTTGGAGTACGCTTCCGAACCCGCGCCCAAGGTCATTCATTTTTGTGATAACCAAAGGGACGCCGACGTGTGCGCCGATTTGGTGAAAAAAAATATCAAACGCGCTACCTCCCATTCTCTACTTGGGCTTCAAATGCGAAACGAAAAATTGCCCAAAATAGGCGATTTTGCAATTGTTACGGATTGGAAGGGGGATGCGCAAAGTGTTATCCGAACGGTACAGGTAAAATTGATTCCGTATTTCGCCATTCGTGAGGAGCATGCCAAACTGGAAGGAGAAGGCGACAAAACCCTAAACCATTGGCAAAAAACCCACTGGGATTATTACACGCGAGAATTGCAAGAGTTCGGCAAAGCTCCGATTGACAGTATGATAGTGGTATTCGAACAGTTTGAAAAATTGTTCGCTCGTTAAGCCCTAAGTTTTATTTCGGTTAGTCTAAATTGACCCAAACGTTCCCTTCTTTATGGGAAGCTACTGTGCTTTCAATAAAGTTGAGCCCGCGAACACCATCCAACATCGTTGGGAATTCACCATCGTTATAATCTTCACCGCGGATAGCCCGTGCTACCCCTAAATAGATATTGGCCATGGCATCAAAAATACCTTCCGGATGCCCTGGAGGAAGCTTGGTACCATCCAGTGATAATTTTGAGTTGTAGGCATGACCGGGTTTCAATACTTGTAACGGTTCGGTATCACTCAACCAATACAGGTAGTTGGGATTCTCCTGTTCCCATTTAAACGCACCTTTTTCACCATAAATGGCTATGGACAAACCATTCTCTTCGCCAGTCGCTACTTGACTGCTACGAATAACACCCTTTACATGATTATCCAAACGGACTAAAACGGTACCATCTACATCCATTTGGTTGTCATCATAGAGGTAATTGAAATCGCACAACAGGGATTTTACCGTTAGTCCCGTTGTAAACTCAATCATATTAAAGGCATGCACCCCGATATCTCCCATACAGGAACTGATTCCCGCCTTTTTAGGATCTAATCGCCATACGGTGGAACGTTTTTCTTTGTCGTGGATAATACCGTTAATCCAGCCTTGGTAATACTGTGCATCGACCTTATGAATTTTTCCGAGCACCCCTTCTTTTATCATCTCACGCATTTGGCGCACCATGGGATAGCCGGTGTAGGTATGCGTGACCGCAAATACTTTTTGGGCTTCTTGTAACGTGTGCTGAAGAATCTTGGCTTCCTCATAATTGGTCGTCAAAGGCTTTTCACAAATGACGTGAAAACCGTTTTCCAACAGCTTTTTCGCCATCGGAAAGTGCAAAAAGTTTGGGGTCAATACCGAACAAACCTGGATGCGTTCCTCTTCTGGCAACTGGTTTTCAGAAGCAACAAAATCATCAATATCCTTGTAAATTCTATCGGTTGGGATATCGATTTCCTTCGCGAAAGCCAAACTTTCTTCATATTGGGCATTAAAAACCCCTCCAACAATCTCATAGTTGTCGTTAATGTAGGAGGCCACACGGTGCAATACTCCAATAAGGGAGTCGCCACCGCCGCCGAAGATTCCAAGACGTATTTTTTTGGGCATGATATTATTCTTTGTATTCTATTTTTTCGTTTTTGAAAAGAATGACGAACAAGATGAGTACGCCAGTAGCAAAAATAGCTGGGAAGGTCCAGATTTTCGACCATTCATGTACATTTTCTGAAACCAAATAGGCATCCGTTATCTTACCTGCAACCCAGAATCCAATAAGCATCCCTACGCCATAGGTGGCCAGCGTGATTAATCCTTGCGCGGCACTCTTGTATTTTTCTCCTGCTTTGGAATCGGTATAAATCTGTCCGGATACGAAAAAGAAATCATAACAGATACCATGAAGTGCGATACCAATAATCAACATGAAAATCAATTCGCCAGAATTTCCGTAGGCGAACAACAAATAACGAATGGTCCATGCTAGCATTCCCGCAAGGATGGTCTTTTTAAATCCAAACTTTTTAAAGAACACCGGAAGCAACAACATGAACAATACTTCAGAAATTTGTCCGATGGTCATCTTCCCAGCAGGATTGGTAACCCCTATCTCACCAAGAAATTGCCCGGCATGTTGGTAATAAAATGCCAGTGGAATACAGATAAGCACTGAGGCCAAAAAGAAAATGAAGAAATTTCGGTCCTTTAAAAGTTTAAGTGCATCCAATCCCAAAATATCCGAAACACTTATTTTTTCATCCTTGGCGCCTGTCGGTGGTGTTTTAGGCAATGTGAAACTAAACAGTCCCAACAAGGCAGAGGCACCTGCCACCATCAGAAATGTATTTTTCAAAAGCCCTTCTTTCACCCCGGCTTCGCTATCCCATCCGAAAAAGCTAATGGCCAAGCCGGCAATAATCCATCCTATAGTACCAAATACCCGAACAAAAGCAAACTCCTTGGAAGGGTCTTTCATTTGGTTGAACGCCACAGAGTTTACAAGCGCCAAAGTGGGCATATAAATTATCATGTAGCCCAAAACGTAAGGATAAAACGCACCAAAATCAGCCGCATTGGCCAATTGATACATTAAGAATGCCCCAATTAAATGGGAAATTCCCAAAATCCTTTCGGCGTTGAAAAACCTATCGGCAATAAGGCCAATAATGAAGGGGGCGATAATGGCACCCCAAGACTGAGTGGAATACGCCATGGCAATTTCACCACCTGAAGCATTCAGTGTATTGGGCAAATAGATGCCCATAGTCACAAACCAGCCACCCCAGATGAAGAATTCAAGAAACATCATCAAAGACAGTTGGAATTTTACTGTTGTATTCATGGATTTGATTTAGTCAGTTTATCTTTTGTAAAAAATGTAGTCCAGCGGGAAGCTTTCAAGCTTTTGCGAACGAAGCTCAGCCAAAATCTGCCCACGATGGTGTGTGGAATGATTGATCACATGAAATAGCATATCCTTTAGCTCATTGCCATACGGACGTCCTTCTGAATTTTCGTAATCAATCCTTAGATTCAAATCTTCTGCGTTGGTCACGATTTCGAACGTTGTTCTTTGGTTTTCATAATGCATATCTTCCCAAAGGGAAATATCATGTTGGTCCCAAACCTTATGTTTTGCGGGCTTTTGCAATATTCTGTTATTCCAAATGTGATGGGCATTCAAAATATGGCTGAAAAGCACCCCACACCGTTCGGGCACACTTTCCATTTGGTTAAAATGTTCAATGAGCTTTTTGTTGCAATAGAAGTTATAATCAAAAAGTTGATGTAAAAATCCTTTCATGCACGGATTGTTTACGCTGAGGTTTCCAAAACTTTTAAAAGCAAATTCTTCGTGGCCAAAATACCCTCTTCCTCGCCGAGCTCCTTGCCTTCATATTCCACGCCCACGTATCCGTTGTACCCGGCAGAAAGTACAATGTCCATCATTTTGGTATAATCAGTATGGATTTCGTTGCCTTCACTATCAAAGTCGTGTGACTTTGCGCTTACCGCCTTTGCGTACGGCATCAGTTCGGTAATACCTTGATAACGGTCGTATTCCTTGATGCAATTGGTTTCAAAGTAGGAGCCGTCCTCGCGTTCGACACAGAAATTGCCAAAATCGGGCAAGGTCCCACAGTTGGACATCCCAACACCTTTCATCACTTCAACAAGCATTCCTGCATCAGATGAAAAACCACCATGGTTTTCAACAATGACATCAATGTTTTTGGGGGCCGCGTAAGCGCATAGCTTTTTGAGTCCATCAATGGAAGCTGGTGTCCACTCCTCAGCTACCTTGGTTCCCATTAGATTGACACGGATGGAATGGCATCCCAATTTTTCTGCAGCATCTACCCATTTATGATGTCTTTCTACAGCCTCGTTTCTTTCAGCTTCGTCAGCCGCAGACAAATCACCTTCATGGTCCACCATTATAATTAGGTTTTCCAGACCATTTGCTTTACTAGCTTCCAAAGACTTTTGGACAAACCCATCCATCGCCTCTTGCGAAAACTCTTTTTCGGCCAGCTCCTTTTCGTAAAGCTGACTCACGTATTCCAATCCGGAAAAGCCCCATTGTTTTGCTTTTTCAGCAAAAGCATACGGGTCCAATCCTTCCTCTCTTATCATTCTATGGATGGACCATTGCGCCAAAGACAATTGTATCGCCACATCGGCAGTTTCTGGTTCTGGCTCCATGGTTTCGGAAGTTGTTTCAGATGTTTTTTTGGCATCCTTACAGGAACTCATTCCTAAAATAGTTATTGCTGCACTTGCCTGGATTCCTCGATTGATAAATCGTCGTCGCCTCATTTAGGTTGTTTTTAAGGGA
>JBCBCH010000023.1:0-13566 GCA_038530835.1 Bacteroidota bacterium
GCAACTTTTTGGATTTGCTAACGTTGTTATTTCATACCCTTTTGTTGAAATGAAATATTTGAATCCACAAATTGCTTTCCCACGCACATAAGTGGGTTGCCGAGGGTTTTATTGAATACCCTATCTTTAAAAGCCTTTAAACCAAAATGAAATGAAATACCGCATACTTCTTTTAGCAATTTTAGTAAGCCTTTCAGGCTGCCTTATCCAAGTAGATAAAAAAGCAGAAACAGAGGAAACGCTAAGTCTTTATGAATCTACATTGTTTCGTGATGTACAGACCTTACCCGTTTTTAAAGATTCCAAAACCTTTGTTGATTTAGTACCTAAGGCGTCCATAGCTGAGCTTGAAGCCAAGTATCTTTCTGAAAAAGATAAAGCTGGTTTTGATTTAAAGGATTTTGTAGCGCAAAATTTTGAAGACCGCTCCATGCAAGCCTTGGAGTTTCAAACGGATACCACCAAGACCATGTATGAGCATATCAACACGATGTGGGACAAATTGACGCGCGGACCCGATAGTGCAGTGGCCTATTCTTCACGTATAGCACTACCTCATAAATATGTGGTTCCCGGTGGACGATTTCAAGAAATCTATTATTGGGACAGCTATTTTACTATGGAGGGACTTCTTGTAGCGGGTAGGGATGATTTGGCCGAAGCCATGGTCAATAATTTCAGTATGCTCATCGATAGTATTGGATTTATACCCAACGGTACAAGAAATTACTACCGGAGTAGAAGCCAACCCCCATTTTATGCTTTGATGGTGGATGCAGTTACGCGGAAAGATAGCACCAAACTAGTTTCTTATTTGCCGCAACTTCAAAAAGAGTATGACTTTTGGATGGCAACTTCTGGGGAGAATCGTTCGCCTGGTGAAGCTGACCACCACGTCATTCAGCTTTCGGAAAGCACTATTTTAAACCGATATTGGGATAGTGCAAACACCCCAAGACCTGAGGCTTACAAAGAAGATATGCATCTGGCATCACATCTTTCTGAAGAAGGGGATAAGGCTATACTGTATAACCATTTGCGTTCCGCCGCGGCTTCGGGCTGGGATTTCAGTTCCCGTTGGTACGGCACCAAAAATGAATTCAATTCCACTGAAACGGCCCATATTTTGCCAGTTGACCTGAATTGTTTGCTGTACTTTTTGGAAGGCACACTTAGCAAAGCCTATGGTTTGAAAGGAGAAGAAGGCAAGTCCGAACAATACAAGCAAAAAGCGGTACAACGTGGCGAACAAATCGCGAGCTTGTTTTGGAATACCGAAACCAACTTCTTTCATGATTATAATTTTGAAAAGAAGTCACTAACCAATGAAAAGACCTTGGCTGCTTGCTTTCCACTTTATTTCGGCCTGGCCTCTACAGAACAGGCTGCAGGGGTAAAGACGGTGCTCTTGGACGAGTTCTTAAAAGAAGGGGGGTTACTCACCACGCTAGAACATTCTGGACAACAATGGGATGCACCCAACGGATGGGCACCCTTGCAATGGATTGCCGTGAAAGGACTTCTGAATTATGGGTACGAAGCAGAGGCAAAAGACATTATGCGGCGCTGGTTGACCCTTAATGAAAAGGTATATCGTAACACCGGAAAAATGATGGAAAAATACAATGTAGAAGACATGACGCTTTTATCCGGTGGTGGTGAATACGAAACCCAAGATGGTTTCGGATGGACCAACGGAGTTGCTTTAGGCTTCCAGAAAATGTTGGAAGAACCCAATCAATAACCCTATAAAAAATCTAACGTTTCAGGTATACGTAACTCTGAATGCTGGGTAAATCTTCTCCAATGGTGTTCGTCAAACGATTATCGGAGCGGGACGCCAAGGTCAACAAAGTACCTCCATTGAATACGACGGAGCCCGTAGTGGCGCTCCAAGTACCCGAAGAATTCCCGGTTCCAGCGCAATCTGCAAAAAACAAGCCTCCGGTTATCGTGGTTACACTAACATTTGATTGATTTAGAGTCCATTGATTGTTTTCACTTAACGTTAAGGTTCCCGTAATACAACTTACTTCTTCCAATAAATTGGACGATGAATTGCCATCATCATCAATATCCAAGGATTGGCTTACATTGATTTCCACCAAATCATATACGCCAACAACATCGGCATCTACATTTGGCGCAACGTTATCTCCGTCGTCGTCCCCACATCCGGAGACGAAAGCCAATACAGTTAAAAGCGTCAGTATAGAAAAAAATGGGGTTTTAGGCGTATAGAAGGAAAGCTTCATAGTTTCTTTTTATTAAAGATAAAAGATTATCGCAATTTAAAGGTGATTCCGATAGAGTGTTGTTCTTCAAACCTTTTGGATTGCTCCAATGAAAATAATATAATATTTAGAAGTGGTCAATACTTGTTCATGAGGAGATAGAACATCAGCAATCCTTCTTGAACCGTTTCCTATATTTGTTTTTGTCAGACACCTCAAACCAACACGTACCTATTTATATTGTCTATTATGATCAAGGAACTGGTTCAAAAACAAGATACTTTTTTCATTTCTCAGCAAACCAAGGAGATTTCCTTTCGCCTGCAATACCTAAAAGCATTCAAAAAGGCTTTGATTGAACATGAAGATGCCATTTGTGAAGCCATATATGCGGATTTCAAAAAACCGAAGTTCGAAAGTCTGGTCACCGAAACCCAGATGGTGTTATCCGAACTCACTTATATTATTGAAAATCTGAACCTTTGGACCAAACCAGAACGGGTGAGAGGCACTTTGGCCAATCTTCCTTCATTTGACTATATCTATAGGGAACCCTATGGAAAAACCCTGATAATAGCCCCTTGGAACTACCCATTCTTGTTGACAATTTCACCTTTGATAGGCGCATTGGCCGCAGGAAATACCGTAGTGCTCAAACCTTCGGAGCTAAGCCCAAGTACATCAGCAAAAATCAGTGAAATTGTCCAAAAAGTATTCCCAGAAGAGTATGTCTCAGTCGTCGAGGGTGGGGTGGAAGTGTCTCAAGAATTGCTCAAACAAAAATGGGATTATATTTTCTTTACCGGCAGTTCGCATGTAGGGAAGATTGTCTATAAATCTGCAGCAGAACACCTGACTCCGGTTACCTTGGAACTAGGTGGGAAAAACCCATGCATTGTGGACAACACGGCCCCATTGCCTTTGGCGGCAAAGCGTATCGCTTGGGGAAAATTCATGAATGCTGGGCAAACCTGTGTTGCTCCTGATTATATTTTGGTGCACCAGAGTGTCAAGGATACGTTTATAGAGGCTTTGAAAAAACATATTCGTGGGTTTTATGGAGATCCCATTGAAGCCTCAGAC
This sequence comes from Bacteroidota bacterium, assembly GCA_038530835.1. Lineage (GTDB taxonomy): Bacteria > Bacteroidota > Bacteroidia > Flavobacteriales > Flavobacteriaceae > Flagellimonas. The sequence goes on from JBCBCH010000023.1 coordinate 3,318, forward strand.
GATTTTGCCCGAATCACAACCGAAAAGCATTATCAATCCCTCAAAGAAAAACTAAAAGAGCAGCAAATTCTTTTCGGTGGAGGACATACCGATGCCACGCGATATATAGAACCTACCTTGGTAAACGAACCAGCTTTGGATAGCGCCTTGATGCAAGATGAGATTTTTGGGCCTATTTTGCCCATTATCTCCTATACCTCTGAAGAGGACCTAACTCGTATTATTTCCCAATACGAAAAACCATTGTCGTTTTATGTGTTCTCTAAGAACAAGGCATTTCAAGAAAGGTTGACTACCCGATTTGGGTTTGGCGGAGGAGCCATCAATGATGTGGTGATGCATATTGCCAACAAGAACCTGCCTTTTGGCGGAATAGGGAACTCGGGCATAGGAGGATACCATGGAAAACATTCCTTTGAACTGTTTTCGCATAGCAAGGCGTTGGTCAAAAAACCCAATTGGTTGGATGTTCCTTTCCGCTACCCGCCTTATACATTGCCCGCCAAATGGATAAAGTACATGAAACACCTTTTTTAAAAATCCGCCCAGAACTTGACAGATGGTGCCGTTTAGGTTCCATATCCGTATCTTTAACCTAACCTTAAATTGCGGTCACCATGAAAAAAATCATCCTATCCATCCTTTGTGTTGGGCTTGTTTTAGGCGCTTCGTGCAAACAAAAAAAAGAGTCTCCCGATAGTACCGAAACAGAAGAAATTGCCCAAGAACTACCTGTAAAAGTAAAAGGGGAGGAGGTCACCTATGCAACAGACTCTACTCAGCTGAAGGGTTACATTGCGTATGATGCTAACCTTGAGGGGAAAAGACCTGGAATTTTGATTGTGCATGAATGGTGGGGACATAACGACTATGTGCGGCAACGTGCGGACATGCTTGCCGAATTGGGTTATACAGCTATGGCTGTAGATATGTATGGCGATGGAAAAACTGCTGACCATCCTGACGATGCCGGGAAATTTGCCATGAGCGTTTTGGGCAATCTACCAGAAGCTTCAGCCCGTTTCAAGGCAGCTTTGGACCTTTTAAAAGGGCAAGCAACGGTTTCTGGAGATAAAATTGCGGCAATAGGCTACTGTTTTGGTGGTAGTGTAGCTTTGACCATGGCCAATGAGGGTGCCGATTTGGATGCAGTAGCGGCTTTTCATAGTGGCGTACAGCTTCCGGTTATGCCAGGTAGCGAACTTAAAGCTAGGGTTTTAGTGTGCAATGGGGCAGATGACCCTTTCATAAGTCCAGAGTCCATTGAAAGTTTTAAATCGGCCATGGATTCTATTGGCGCGAAATACGAATATGTGTCGTTTCCAGGTGTAAAACATAGCTTTACGAGCAAAGAAGCGGATGCGAACGGGAAAAAATTCGATTTGCCCTTGGCCTATAATGCAGAAGCAGACCAACAATCTTGGGAAAAACTATTAAGTCTACTTTCCGAAACGTTATAAAATACCTAAAATAGAACCGTCTCGCATTTTGGTTCAATAGGAATCCCCGTTTTATTCCTTTTCCACCTCTTCCATCATTTGGTCGAATGTGGAAATCCAGCTGTAGAGCCTACCCCCCAAACTAAGAATAGGGGAGGAAATGGTATCCATTTCCTCGGTAGACTTGTTCAAATACTTCCCCAATTGTTCTTTCACCTCGGGTTTTTCATCCAAAGAAACACTTCGGAAAATAAAATTCCCCGCATCGAGCTGGGTTACGATGCTATCACAAGTGACACAACGCTCAGAAGTGTAGATGGTAATTTGTTTTTTGGGTTTGATTTTGGGTGGCGGAATATCCAGAACGGTGTATTCCTTTTTTAAGGCCCGTCTTGACAAACTATCGTTGATACGAAGCGCTTTGGTATAGAGCGGTTTTTTGTCACGAAGTAAAACAATAGTCTTCAAATGCACTTTGGAAGCACCAGGTACGCGAATCCATCTTGGTTTCGCTGCGCTTTGCCTAAAATTGGTTCCTTTTACGGTAAACAATACATCGTAGTCTGTGAAAGACCGGTTTTCGGCATAAAATGCGATTCGGTTGTTTCCTTCGGACTCAACAACTTTTACAAGATGTTTTTGTGCCTTTACAAAAGTAGTTGCAAGACACAACATTAGTGTGAAATGAATATAGGTTCTCATAGCAAAAGCATTTTCGTGAATGGAATAAATGCAATTTTGAATGTAAGATAAATCCGTGTATTTTCATAAAGGTCGCTGCTAAACCGCTAGTTTTAACGTTTTACGAGAAGAACAGTGGCGTTTCGCTCACGGAATGGAACAGTTAAAGGAGTTTGTTTTGAAGAGATTGGAAGGGGTTACAAAATAATCTATTTGACATAATATAAATTATAGTACAAATGTATTGTTTGGCTTTTATAGCGGTTTATCCATTTGATAGCTATAATTCTATTATGTAAAATATCCCTCAACATTCCGTCATTTATGGGAATTAGGAACAGGGTCATGAAACATTTCCTAGCGGTCGGCTGCGCCGCATCTTTTCATTTGTATCTATAATTTGGCCTTTATGACAGATATTGCGGATTTGCACCATAAAAACTATAATTATCTGATATTCAGCATTTATATGCTATTCAAATATTAAAAAGTTAGACTTTCAATATTCACTTCTTTAATCTTTTCAAAGTCTATAGAATTCCCTTCACCTTCGGAAAATAGTTTTCGAAAATTATATTCGCCATGTATATTAATGTGTTTCCAAGTCATAATCGAACTTTCCTTCACTAAGGATAACATTTCTTCAAACTGAGCTTTAGAATTACATTTGAGCAGGCTATCACTGATTTTAATGTAGTTCCAAAGAATAATTGCATTCTGAATTAAATGTCGCGTTGCAATAATCACCTCCTGCTCTTCTTTAGTACTAACTTTTATCTCTTGATTGTTACCAAAGAAGATAGCCTTTGCGAACTGATGCGAGTTTTCAATTCTATTCAGAGCCCTTTCTGTTGACTTTCGTAAATCAACTTCATCAAAGTATTTAAGAATAAAATAAGTCTTGAACATTCTCCCAATTTGCTTTAATGCCCTGTACAACGGATGCTGTTTTGAATAAGAACTTAAACGTTTCATTATTCTGGAAGCTGTCGTTTCACTTAGCTTGATTGTTACAAGTAAGCGCAGGATGTTGTCCCATTGCTCAACTATTAGGCCACTATCAATATACTGTGTAGCAGTTGGCAAAATATTGAAGCCCATTTTTGAATACCTCCTTTTGGGATTCTCCTTGAACGTATATCTTATCTGTTTTTTTAGGTTTTTAATTCTTGGAGCAAAGAAGACACCCAATCCATTGGTTATAGCGAAGACTATTTCACTGTAGCCATGGGTGTCCGTGGAATGAATATCACTCTCGACAGTTTCGTTGTGCATCAATCCATCTATCACATAAGCTGCTTCCCTTTCCGAAGAACTAATAACCGTGTTGTAAAACAAGCTACTGGATTCATCAATAAAGCTATACGCCGTTATGCCTTTCCCGGTCCCGAAATACTTGAAAGAATGATTTGCGTGTATGGAGGGAACCACAACACTAAACTTTTGTCCGTCACTGGATGTATGGTTTTGATTTGCACTTTTCTTATAAATCTTTGGTAACGATAACTGATCTATCATCATGTTAAGTCTTCCATTTGCGGAGTCTATATTCTCCTTGCTGAAATACCATTTTACCAAATGGTTTAGACTTGCCTTTGAAATTCCATTGGAAATTTGTGCCATTCTTCCAGTTCCAATATTACAGCCCATAGCTATTATAGTTGCATAGAAAGCTTGATTTGTAGGTTTTCCTTTTTGCCCTTTATGAGAAAAATGCGTAAAGCAATCAATGAATTTTGACGTTGTGTTTATCTCTGAAAGGAGAATTGGCAACGGTATAATTGTACCATCTTTGTTTTCCAGAAGTTTGGTGAGACCTTCACTTTCTTTTTCTTTATCATCTTTTGGCGTAGCGACTCTTATCTCTCCAGACTTGGAAATACTTAAATGCTCATTTTTAGAGGCATTATCATTCGTCTTTTTATATTGTTTATCCAGAAGAATTGACATATCCGTTAGGAAGTCATCCACATTTTTGTCAAATGGTAAATTCGCACGATCAAGTAGCTCAGCTTTATTCTTGTTCCATCTTTCACTTGAAATGAAATATTCTTCAACGGCTCTGTATCTGTTTGAATTTTTTAAGTTCAGGGCACCCGATTTTATCAAATCCTTGATTTTTATGAACAGAAATACTTTCCATAACTTCCATTCGGATTCCTTATTTGAGTTAAGTGCACTTCTGTTCTTGCTATCCAGAAAATCCTTTGGAAGACTTTTGGGTTTGGTTGAACTGGAACTTGTCCTAAAAAAATCGATAGCTTCACAAATTTGTTTGTTTGAGGTATCCCTATTAAAGTCAAGAATCAAAATAATGCCCGCTACTCTATTCTGTATTCTACGATAACTAGAGATATAGTTTTCATTCCTTAAATGGTCGTTCATTCCCGAGGACAATGAATTTTGCAGTTTTTCAAGTTCATCTTCGATTTTCTTTCTTTGCGCCTGCCTATCACCTTTTGAATTGTCCATTTGCGAGAAGACATTTTGTATCTGGAGAATTTTTTCCTTATCGGTATGTTGGTTATTGAAAGCTACCCCACGCATATCGTCAATATAATCGGACAATGACTTGACCATCTTAATGATTTTTTGCGTCTGTTTCAATTTAACCGGTCTTTGTTTTAAGAAGTCCTGCGTCATGGATTTCTTAATCTCATCTTCAAATCGCTGAACAGATTTTAATAATGTATCGACAAACAAATCTTGTCTCATTCTATATTGGTAAACAATGAAAGCCAAAAAGTATAGGTGCCTTTTTTCTTGTTCCCGCAATGCTAAAAACTGTATGTGTCTTGATTTTATCAACCAAACGGCATAGTAATTCAATAATTGGTCGGAAAGTTCCAGTGAATCAAGGCATCCCTTGAATTCCTTGTACAAATCAGCGACAATTGAAAAGTCATTTAAGCTCTCCTTTATCTTTCCTGGGGTAATTTGTTGTTCTGGGTTTTTTATAGTGGTTATCAAATATGGATTGGTGGGAGAAATAGGTTGGCTACTTTCCTTACCCATTTTTAGCACCGAGTCTATGGTCATTTTTTGGTCATGGTTCAATGATTCTCGTAACTTTTCAAGAAGTTCATTTTCCAGACGGTTCAAAGCAACGGATATCGTTTCTACAATTATGCTATAACTGGGAAGTTCCACTTTCTTCTCTTGACATACACGGACAAGAGCCCTAATGATTTGTTTTGGATTTAGGGCCGTTTTTACCAATCCGTTTACTTCCTTTGTAAAATCATCTCTCCATTCCGTGAATAGCTTAATTCCAAGCCGTTTTGCAATTATCCTTTTCTGTCTGGCAAAAGTATTCCTTGAATAATCCGTAAAATCGGGGGTGTACCTGATATCCATTTGCTTTATAACAAATTGGACATCTGTTGCTCTAAACTTCTCTACTTTGTAAAATCTACCGCTATATTTGAAATAACCTATCATCAGCACAAAACCAATAAAGTTTACAGGTTTTCTGAAGTAATCTCTATAATCGTTTAAAGAAGAGATATCTAAATACATTTGCCTTTCTTCTTCGCTGAAAACAGGAACTTTTTCAAATTCTTCTATTTCAGTTTCACTATATATATTAAGTCGTAACATTCAAGCTCAATCTAATCCAAATAATTTTGACATTAATTAAACATTTACTTTGTAAAATTGCGGTCAACGAACAGCAACCATTTTGGTTTTATATCATCTTAGCTATAGTTAGATGATAGTACAATGAAAATACAGTATTTGTTCTTACCATTAATTTTTTTCTTGGCGTGCTCCACTAATAGCAATGAATCCAATGATGGTGTGAATCTGCAGGCTGGTGTTTTTCCCCAAAGATGGGACCTGAAGTCCATGTCAGGTATGGTGGCCGGGGTACCCCCGACAACGGGTGAGGATATGGACTGGCAGGAGAATTATCTATTATCTTCCGACAGCACATTTGTAAAAACCCGCAAGACCAAGGATGGAAACCTTCAAGACAGCGGTACTTTCAGCATCATCAACCTTTCTGATGGAAAGTATATTGAGTTCAATTATCAGGAAAAGGGCGTTCTGGTCGGCAATTGTTCTAACGAACCTACTGAAGTTCTGAGATTCGAATCAGAAACGAAACTAGTGGGCACCTGGTGGGCCTGTGATGGTCCTGGGCTTTTCTATGAACGGACCGAATGACCACAGGCAAATCCTAGTTTAAGGTTATATACCACTTTGGACTTTAAATGAAATTATCATCTTCCTAATTTCAGAATTCTTATAGCCCCTTGAATGACAAGGACGAAAACAATCGTTCCTATAACCAAATCCGGCCTATTTGAATCCAACCATTTGACCAATAGTCCTGCTGCTATTACACCTATATTGATAATCACATCGTTTGAGGTAAATATCATGCTCGCCTTAATATGCGCCTCCTCTTTGTTTTTTGACTTTTGTAAGAGGCAAAGACAAATTCCGTTTGCTATCAGTGCAAGGCTAGACACGATGACCATGGTAGAAAAATCAGGAAGTCTTTCCGCGGTGAAAAAACGTCTCAGTACTTCGACAAATCCAATGATTGCAAGGGATATTTGAAAATATCCTGCTAGTCTGGCAACCCTTTTCTTCCTGACCATAGTTCCCCCGACAGCCAGCAAGCTGATTCCATACACGAAGCTGTCCGCCAACATGTCCAGGCTATCCGCTACAAGCCCCATAGATTTTGAAATTAGCCCTGAGGTCATTTCTATGAGGAAAAAAGCAAAATTGATAGCAAGTACTGCCCAAAGCAATTTCTTTTGGTCCGATTCTTTATCAAAGTTCGTCCTTGTTGTGTTTTCGGTCGAAATCCTCTTACTGCCCAAATTGAGCTCGGCAATCGACTTTTCGATTTCGGATACCCCACCACTATGAAAGACCGTCAATTTTCGGTTGGCAATGTCGAAGTTCAGTTCTGCAATACCTTGGATTCCATCAAGTTTCATACGGATAAGGTTTTCCTCCGAGGGACAGTCCATCTTGGGAATCTCAAACAATGACCTTTTCATCCAGTTTACAGTGTTCGTTATGCAATTCGGTCTCGACGGTATAATGGTCAAAACCATATTCGTCCAATAGCTCCCGTATTTGGTTTTTCAGCTGAATGATATTGTCGAGGTTTTCTATGTTCTTTAATTTGATATGCGTGGTAAAGACATGATTTTCGCCTTCCAAGGACCATAAATGGGTGTGGTGCAGGGATGCCACGTTTTCCATGCTGGAAATTTTTGACTTGATCTCATCCATATCTATGTCCTTTGGAACACCTTGCAAAAACAGATAGAGAGTCTCCTTAAGCCGTTTCACGACGTTATATAAAATGTAAAGTGAGATTACAAGAGAGAGTGCTGGATCTAGATAATGTATATCCTTAAAGCTCAACACAATTGCAACTATCAGTACTGCCACCCACCCAAGCACATCTTCGAGAAGGTGCCAGGAAACCACCTTTTCGTTCAGGGATTTCCCTTTGCCGACCTTCCAAGCGGCATATCCGTTGACGGCCACACCGATGATGGCAAAGACAATCATTCCCTTTGCATCGGAGTGCTCCGGCTCTAGAATCCTTCCAATCCCTTCATAGATTACATAAACGGAACCTACGATGAGAACCACGCTATTGATCAATGCACCCAAGAGTGAAAAGCGTCTATAACCGAAGGAAAATCTTGAATTGGCCTTTTGTTTTGACTTTTTGTCCAAATACCAAGACGTGCCCAACGATAGACTATCGCCCAAGTCGTGGACCGCATCCGATATTATGGCTATACTGTTGACATAAATTCCTCCAATGAATTCCAAAATGGTGAACCCGAGATTCAGGAAAAAGGCCACTTTTAGGTTTTCGCTGGAGTTATGATGGTGGTGATCGTGCCCCATTTAGACTCTTTTGTACGTTTTCAGGATATGGGCCAAATCCTTTGGGAGTTCCATCTTCTTCATTGGCGGCACATTGCTTCCCCCCGTATTGCCGAGGGGCACGTGGTCAATGAATGATTTCCAGCCCCCGACCAATAAACGAATCAATTGTCCAAAAATCTCTTTTATATTTTGCTGGCGGAAACCAAATTTCAGCATGAGCCAATGCGAATAGGTATGCTCTAAGGGATAGGACTGGCCGAGAATATGGGAACGTTCAAGATGAAGCCAAGCTTGTGAAAGATTTCCACTTTGCATTGAAGAACGGTACAGGTTCAATTCGTTCAGATAAAAACCTCTTAAGCCCTTTGGAATAAACGTATTTAATTTCATCATTCATTTTTTTCAAGCTCAAGATATTTCATAGGGCAGTGCAATGGAAGTGCATTTATTGACCGCTGCACTTATCGCAAATTCCTTTTAGGACCAAGTTGGCATCTTCAGCAACAAAACCATCAGGCAGATTGATATGTGGAATTTTCTGTTCGGTAAGGCATATGGTCTCACCACAATTGGTGCAATGAAAATGGAGATGTAAATCTCTCTCCAATTCGCAGTTGCAACCTTCTTCGCATAGCGCATATTTCATAATGCCCGAACCATCGTCTATTTGATGGACGATACGTTTTTGCTCAAATGTTTTTAGGGTCCTGAAAAGGGTTGTCCTGTCCGCTTTAGCGAAGGCATTTTCTATATCTGACAATGTAGTTGCCACTTTGGATTTGGCTAGATGCTGAAATACCAAAAGGCGCATTGCCGTTGGCCGTATACCCTTGCTTTCCAAAAATTCATCTGAAGGTATCATAGTACTGTTTAGTTTAATGGTTGTCCTCGTTCCCAAAAGGTTTCAAAATAACGCCTACACTAAAAATAAATCCGTCCGTGGGCGCATAAATTTCTGGGAAGGTGGGGCTTTCGTTCGGGGGCAGCACCAAAGGTGAAAAACGGCTTTGTCTTCGGTCTGTAAAGTTCTCAAAATTCACAAACGTACTTCCCCATTTAAAATTACGCATTACGAGCAATCCCATTGTAAAAAAGTCGGTTGTTTCCATACCATTGGATAGCAATTGTTTTCCGGTGTAATAGGTCTCATAACCAATACGCCATTTTTCAGATTCATACATCAAAACACTCCCCGCATTGTGCCTAGCGGTTAGCGGTTTTTGCGGATTGCCCGGTAGATAATTGAGTCGTGTATCTATAAATGCATAATTCAAAAACCACCTAAAATCCTCATAAGTAAACTTAATGTTCGTTTCTGCGCCCCTACTAAGAATTTCCCCAGATGCGTTTTCAAACTGAAAGAAATCATCAGTATTGGGATTGAGTAGCAATCCATTCCTAATGGCAGTGAGATAAAACAATTGATTGATAGAAAAGCCTATGTCGTCTGTCAACCTTGTTTGGTAGTTAAAATCCAAATTAAGACCGTAAGAACGTTCTGCCTTCAGCAAATCTTTATCAATTCGCAATACATTTCTAAAGTTGATGAACTCAGCTTCCTCAGTAAATATATCTGGAATCCTATAGCCCAGACCACCACCAAGTCTACTGGAAAAGTTATTGTTTGATTTAAACAGTAGTGAAACCCTGGGTAATGTAAAAAAGCCCCAGTCGATGGCATAATCGGAACGCAGCCCCGTTTCAAGAATCCATCGTTCGGAAAGGTCAAAAATGGCATTGGCAAACAATCCCGCCGTAATATCTTTTTGGTCGCGTTCCAATGGGTTGTCTCGCTCGTCAAATGATGTGGTATAAAGGTTCGCACCCAAAACCCAATCTGACCTAATCCCCTGTTTTTGATAGGCCGCTTCTGTAAAAGTGTTCCATTGATTGCCTTTGAATAACAAATCGGGTATTTCCAAACTTCTATCAAAAAAAGCAACGCTGTTCTTTATGGAAATGGATTGAACGGAATCCAAACGGGTCTCAAAAACTGCCTGGGTACTTATACGTTTGGACAGGTTTTCTTCGGTATATCCGTTAGCGCCGTTCCCGCCATCCTCAATAGATGTGATATCCCCGCCCAACCTATCATCATAAGTCCCGTTGATTCCAAACCATAACGTAGTGTTCTTTGAAGGGTAATGGAACAGTTTGGGATTGAAACTTAAGGAGCGGGTTTGTGGCAGGTTACTGAAATTATCGTCTTCGGGGTCAAAGGCTTTCTGAAAATGGCCAGAACCGTAAAGCGTCCA
>JBCBCH010000024.1:0-13261 GCA_038530835.1 Bacteroidota bacterium
TTACGTGAGGACCTTATGGTAGAGGTAGAACGATTGGCCAACGAGAACAGGTTTGATTACTTGCTAATTGAAAGCACTGGTATTAGTGAACCAGTGCCCGTTGCACAAACCTTTTCATTTATTGATGAAGAAAACAACATCGACCTGTCGCGGTTTAGTTATGTAGACACTATGGTCACCGTGGTAGATGCCTTTAACTTTTTTAAAGATTTCGGCAGTCCAGAAACTTTGATGGACAGAGACCTTACCGAGATGGAAGGGGATTACCGCACTATAGTGAACTTGCTGACCGACCAAATTGAGTTCGCTAATGTTATCGTCTTGAATAAAACCGATATGGTATCTGAGGACCATTTAGGTGTTTTGCGGGCTACAATTACCAAGTTAAATCCATCGGCTCGCATCATTGAATCCAATTATGGAAAAGTTCGTCCAGAAGAAGTGCTCAATACCGGACTTTTCAACTTCGAAGAAGCAGAGCAAAGTGCGGGATGGATAGAGGAATTGAAAAAAGAGGAGCATACGCCCGAAACGGAAGAGTATGGCATTGGTTCTTTTGTGTATCGAACCAGAAAACCTTTTGACCCAGAGCGTTTTTTGCATTACATCCAAAATCAATTTCCGGAAACCGTAATCCGAAGTAAAGGATTGTTTTGGGTAGCCTCGCGTCCTGAACAGGCACTCATATGGGGGCAAGCTGGCGGCTCTTTGCAAACCGATAGCGCAGGAGTTTGGTGGAGTAGTATGTCTTCCCAACAACGGTCTCAGTACTTGGTATTTGTAGAAAATCAAGAACAAATCGAAGCAGGATGGGACCCTACCTTCGGAGATAGGAAAAATGAAATTGTATTTATTGGCCAAGATATGGACGAAGTTGCCATTCGAGCTGAGTTGGATGCGTGTTTGGCAACGGATACCGAGTTAGCGCTGGAAAACTGGTTGGATGGGTATCCGGACGAGTTGCCTATTAACAGAGCCTTTGCGTTGGAATAGACCATTTCTTTAAGGTATTTTAACCTAGTTCATGGCCTTTGCCAAATTCCTTTGGGTGTAATTTAAATGTCTAGAAGGCTTATTTGCTTTAATTTTGGCACTTTTAAATATAGGGTGTAATGAAGTCCAAAATTTAAGTTAGGTGGAGAAAATCAAAATAGGAATTATCAATGTATCCGATAGGGCGAGTCGTGGCGAATATGCCGATTTGCCAGGTCAAGAGGTCAAGCGTCTTTTGGGATTGTGGTTGAGTAGTCCATGGGAAGCAACCTATGCAGTGATTCCAGATGAACAAGACCTTCTGGAAAAGGAACTTATTCATATGGCCGATGAACAAGGCTGCTGTTTGATTGTGACCACTGGCGGCACTGGTCCTGCGGTGCGAGATGTGACGCCAGAGGCAACCATGGCGGTTTCCGAAAAACTACTTCCCGGATTTGGCGAATTGATGCGACAAACGAGTTTACAATACGTCCCTACCGCAATTCTTTCTCGTCAAACAGCTGGAATCCGAGGCCGTTCATTGATTGTTAATCTACCCGGAAAACCCAAATCCATAAAGGAATGCTTGGAAGTGGTTTTTCCTGCTATCCCTTACTGTATTGATTTGATTGACGGACCCTATCTGGAAACCAATCCGGAGGAAATGAAGGTGTTTCGACCCGGTCAAAAATAAGTTGCTTTCTAAACCTAAAACGGAACCACCAATATTTCCACACGTCGGTTTTTCTGCCGGTTTTCATCCGTATCATTCGCTACAATGGGTTGACTTTCACCATGACCCACAATTTTCCATTTAAAACGTGGGTTTTTTAGAGCGGATTGGAGCGCACTTGCCACACTGGCTGCTCTTTTTTCAGATAAAACACGATTGCTTTCATCGCTGCCCACATTATCTGTATGCCCTTCAACTTTTATAGTGCCTTTCGGAATGCCCACCAATTGTTCCGCAAGCTCAGTGATGGCTTCAAGGCCTTCCGGCCTTAGCTTCGATTTGCCTGTTTCAAATAGGACGGCACTATCCAAGTTCAATCGCAACGCTCCGCCAATAGCGGCTACGGCATCTATATCTGCTCCGGGTATTCCGCTATAGGTTTTTAGATCTTTTAATTTTAAATAGTTAAAGGTCTCTCCGGGTTTTACAAACTCAGCAATATCCAAACCTGCCGTTCCTCCTTCGATTTGACCCACGTCAATCCAGTTTTGGCCATCTTTTGAAATAGACAATCGGGTGGGTTCAATTTGACCCAATTCAAAAACATAGATGTCGAGGCCATTAATATCAGTAATAGCGTTATCCTCAAAAAATACTACGATACTCCCATCTAAACCTAAATTAACATATTCAACTTTCCTTGGGTCCTGGCCTTGTGATGGCCCAAGCGCCTCCATGGGTGTATTTCCCGCTTCTTCTCCAGGATTAAATGCAATCAATGAATCTGCGAACGAAATATCGCCCATGGGCAAATACACCATTTCCAGTCGGTAATCGATGTATACATCTTCAATGCTTTCCGTTAAGGCAAACCAACTGGGATTGGCTTTGTAAAAGGCCTCTTTCATCAGTTGCGCTTTTCGCTTGAAGTCGGTAGTTCGTTGCTTGGCTTCAAGTCTATTTTCTTCAAGTAAGTCAACAAAGTTTTGTGAGGCCTCCCCGCTGGCAATGTATTTTTCTATTTGTGGATTGGCAAGGCTATTTTCAATTTCAACAGCATGTTTTACACTTACGATATTGAAATCTGACATTGCGGTTAGGGCCAAGGCAACTTCCTTTTCGCTAATCCCTGCCATGGCCCCAAAAGTCTCCCTTGCTTGCGCCCCTTGTTCACTTTTCAAGAATTCAAGATTGATGTTACCATTTTCATCAAACAAACTGTTTCCCAAAGAATCTTTGGCATTGCCTCCGATAAGGAGGTTCCCGAGACCTGACATGGCTTCACCTAAAGCTTTTCCAGCTTCCTCCATACCTTCGTCGAAGTCCACGCTATCGGTCGGCATGGTTACTTCCTCTTCGGTAATCGTTGTGGATTCCTCCACCTTTTTATCCTTGCAGCTGGAAAAGAGTAGTGTAGCAAGTGCAAGCGATATGGCTAATGAAAGACGTATTCTTTTAATCGTAACTCGCATAGTGTACTTTGATAAATTCGTAATAAATAAATCCATATCGGCCATACCAATTATCCTCACCAAGCATTTTTTCGCAGTAGTCTATTTGCTGTAAAACTTGATACTGTAGGTCGATGAGCTCGTTGTATTTGTTGGTGTAGGTATTGTCAAAACTTTCCATCTTTTTGATGATTTTAAACCGTTCTTTTTGCCACACCAGACCACTTACCGCGTGCACCCCGGAGAAATTATCACCAAAAGCCAAACCGAAATCAACGGTCTTTTTAATGTCAATTCCAATCTTTTTAAGTTTTTCCAGGGTATACCGGTTGTGATTAAAGTCTTCGTAGGCTTTTTTTAGACATTGACACCCTTCTGTTGCGTTCTCCTCATTTAAGTCGCTTTCACTTATTTCCCTTCTGCTACTTCTTTGACCATCTCGGGGAATTTGTCCTTCGAAATCACTGGAAGCGTCGGGTCCATTTCCAGAACCATGGGTATTTTGACTTCCATTGTCCATCAAAGATGGGTCTCTACTATCAGGACCTTTTGGCTCTCCTTTGTTGTCAATATTCCGTTGTATTTGTTCCCGTATGTATCTTTCGTCATCAACCCTTGTTGGGTCAATTTGTTTGGGAGCTTGCGGAAAATCTCCAAAGGATTGTATATTTCCATCCTTGTCATATTTTGGAAGACGAAGTCCATTGGAGGTTGGAACCTCAGACCCTTCGATAAAAACACTTTGATTGGAGGGATTTCCATTGTTGGCATCCGGTTTTACGCCGCTGGTATTCCCCATGTTCAACCGAATTTGTTCCAAAATGTAACGGTCATCATCTATCCTTTCGGGATTGATGTATTTCGGTGCGGATGGAAAGTCTCCAAAGGCTTGAAGATAGCCGTCCTTATCATACTTTGGCATGCGCACGGTGTAACTGGTGCCGTTACCGGAATCAACCACAAAAACACTCCCATCAGTAGGTTCTGGTTTTCCGGACTCAGGTTTGGGTTGGCCTTTATTGTCCAAATTTTGCCGAATTTGCTCCAAAATGTAGCTCTGGTCGTCCACTCTTTCTGAATCAATGCGTTTTGGTGCAGAGGGAAAATCACCAAAGGCGAGCAAATAACCATCTTTATCATATTTGGGCATACGAATGGCGATGGATTCTTTCCCACGTGATACGCCATTTACAAATACACCTTTATTCTCTCCGGATTCATCAGGGTTGAAACCGCTTTCATTGGCGTTGTAGGTATCTTCTCCGCCACTCGCATAGGAAAGTGCATCGGAATCATCTGCATACGAACTGTTTTCATAGGGGCGCCCTTCGTTTGAGTTACCGCTTCGACCCGGTCGGCTATCAAAGTTGGAAGGTCTACTTTGACTCAGTTGGGCCGTGGCCAAGCAACTGGTTGGTAGATTTGGCTGCCCCCGAGGGTCCATATCCGGTTCAAAGTCTTGGTCGTCAGATGAAAGTAAACTCAAGTTTTGAATGTTACTGGGGTCAGAGAAAAAATCCCTAGTGGATTCTTGAAGGCTTTCGCCCATTTCCTTCAACTGGTTAACAGCCTCTCTACCCAGTCGCGCACCAAAGGCTCGAACCCTTCCGGCTTCTAAAAATTGAAGAGAGCAAAGTAAAAGGATACATAAGGCGGTTTTTTTATTCTTTTTTAATATCAGTACCAACAATAGAATTGCAATAAGGGCTGCAATTCCAATCAGAATCTTGGTGAGTATATTTCCGGAAGATGCTTCATCCTTTCCTTCCGTTGCTTCTTGACCTAGGGCAGCCGCTCCTGAACTTCTTTTATTTTCGCTAGCAACAAACAAAGTGCTCTGTGGAAACAATTCATGTCCAGCAGATACGGCCACAATGAATTTGATGCCTTTTTTGGCTCCGGAGATGATAATCCCAAATTGTCTCGCCGTTTTAAAAACGTTTTCAAAGCGACCATTTTTGGTTTTGCCGCTTCGTTCGACCTCTTCCCAATTCTTACGAACAATTTTGACTTCTAAATCCTCTCCCTCATCTGTATAGACCTGTACCATGGCAGGTCGTAGAATGTACCCGAAGTTTTTAATAGCGATTCTACTTTCCTCGCCATCAGTGACGCCGCTGAAATAGCGTACGACATAGTCTTCGTTATCTTCGGGTAGGGGCAAATCTTCTGCGACGACAGGAATCTCATCATCATCATCTATGGAAGGAGGTCTGAAATCCTCAGCGGTTTGGCTGAAACCGAAAAAACCAATAAGAAGCAACCCGCAAACCAGACTTTTGCTTAGCAATTTGGATATCATGACTGTAGTTTAGAAAGTTGTTTTGTAATCTTTGGTGTCAATAGTGAGTTCCTCCGAACCAATTTCCCGGCAAATCATATGGGTGGTTTTGGGCTTACGCTTGCTATTATCCACAATTTTGATTTCCAAGGCCATTCCATCCACCAAGTTCATCCATTGCGCAGCATTGTTTTTCTTTTTTTGTTGCCCCATATTTTTGAACATATTGGGAAATTTATCATTCAACTCATTCGTAACCCAAACGGTACCGGAGTACTGCTCGTTGCCTACATCAAAGCCCTCGCAAGTATAGCCTAGAATTTCTTTCGTTTCGCCATTCGGTTTCACAGTCCAGTCCTGACTTACAACAACGCTTTTGGACATGCCCTTGGAAAAGGGAATGGTAGTACGGTTTCTAAAATCCCCAAAATCGGATAAGGCGAATATCTTTTTCTGGTTCACATCGATTATGGAAATGGTTTTTTGACCGGGTTTCATCTCAATTTCGCTAGCGAATACGCCTTGAGTTGCCCCTACACGATACTTGGTCAAGAGACTGTTTTTTTTGTCAATGATTTCCATGACCATATAGTCTGTGAAATTGAAAACGGTAGTGTTCGCCGCTTCCTCAGGTTTTCCTTCGATGACTTTATCCAATGCTTTGTCGGTTTCTTCGGAAGTTTCGTTTTCCACTCGCCTTTCGACCGTTCTCTCGGCCGCTTTTTTGGCTTTATCGCCTAGTTTTTTTAAAAATTGGGAGTGAAGGTTGATAGTGGGATAGACCAGTAAAAAGGTCAGGATTGCAAGGGTTCTCATCGATTTTGTTTTTTGTTGATTGTGTTCTTGGCTTTACGATCTTTTCGGATAAGACTGTCCAACATGTTTCTTATGGAATCTCTTCGTTGGGGAGAGGGTTCTTCGGCTTGCATTTTATAAATGGCCCAATAAGTTGCCTTGGTTTTTGGGTCTAGATTGCTCTTGTTCAAATAGTCTTCGAAGTTATCAATGTCTTTAAAAGGGTCTTTGGTGCCATCGATATCTTTTTCAAGGTCGCCAAAAGCAAATCCAATGGTTTTAGCTGCCATGTCCATTACGTTGCCCTCTTGTTGCGTTGTAGTTTTTTTATCTTTTTTTGATTCCGTTTGCGCATGAATTGCGACTGAAATGCTAGTGCAGATTACCGCAAGAAGTAGTTTGGTTCTTTCCATCGTTATTTCATTTTTTAAAGTGTAGCGTTTCAATAGTTTTGCCTTTATAGGTAATATAAAGGGTATATTTCCCTTCAGCTAAGTGGTCGACGTTCAGATAGATTTTAAAATGGTGGAGAGGCTTTAAAATGCCTTTATAGGATGTTTCTTTTTTTTCCATCGTATCGTTTCGGCTATTGAAACATCCCTACGAATGTAAAGGGTGATTGAAGTGTAGTATGCCAATATTGTAACAGACTTGAACAGCTATGTAACCTGCTGTACAATCTGTTGCGTTTCGATGTTAATCAGTGGTTCTTAGTCCTTTTTTTGGTACTGTGATGGGCTTACACCATAGGCTTCTTTGAAGCATTTGGCGAAATAGGAGAGGTTGTTGAAGCCAATTTGATAACAAACTTCAGATACATTGGCATCGGAAGTTTCAAGGATTTGCGCGGCCAGTTTCAATCGTTGAGACCGAATGAATTCTGTGGCGGAAAGTCCAGTCAGCGCTTTTAGTTTTCGATGCAGTTGCATGCGACTAAAACCCAATGCCGCAGCAAACTCCTCCGTGGAGAATGAGGATTTAACCAGATAATCATCCAAAACAGACTGAATCCGTTCGAGCAAATACTCATCTGGAGGGGTGATGGCAATATCTTTAGGTTTCAGCACAACTTCTTGACTATAGCGTAATCGCATCTTGTTGCGGATACGAAGAAGGTTATCCATCTTGGATTTTAGAAGAACATTCTTAAAGGGTTTGGTGATATAGTCATCTGCACCACTTTGGATACCCTTTAACTCATTTTCGTCTCCGGCTTTCGCTGTTAACAAGATTATGGGGACATGACTGGTCAATTCATTGGTTTTTAATTCTTGGGTCATTTCCACCCCATTTTTTTTGGGCATCATGATATCCGAAATGATGATGTCTGGAATCTGTGCCAGAGCTTTTTTCAAGCCTTCTTCTCCATTTTGGGCTACTGCAATTTCATAATCCGGTTTTAAGCTTTCAATCAAAACCATTCTTAAATCTGGATTGTCTTCCACCAAAAGCGCCAAGGGTTTTTCGGATGATTCAACCTCTTCTGTGGATACTTCAAATATGGTATCGTTGGTTGGAATTTCAGCGGGTACAATTTCCGCGTGTTGGACCAATTCCGAATGTTTGAAATCGTTTTTCGAAATAGGCAGTCGGAGTTCGAAAGCGGTTCCTTTTGTATAGTTATCGTCAATATGGATTTTACCGCGATGTAGTTCTACCAACTCCTTAACCAGAGCCAGTCCAATTCCTACCCCATGGTTATTCTCTTGTGTTTGGTAAAATCGATTGAACAATTGATTGCGTTCTTCTTGGGAAAGCATTGCTCCCGTATTTTCCACCCGCAATTGCAACGTATTTGCTGTTTTATTCGCCCTAAACCGTATGTCACCTCCTTCGGGGGTATACTTTACGGCGTTTGAAAGTAGGTTGGCGACAATTTTGGATAAGGCTTCAGCGTCGCACCAAATCCTGTCTTCTGATATATCACTGACAAAGGAAAAATCAAATCCCTTGTTTTCAGCTTGGTATTGATAGGGTTCAGCCAGAGCGCTTAAAAACGCATTGGCTTCAAATTGTGAAACATGAAGTCTTGCCTTGCCTGATTCCAGTTTTGAAAGCTCAAGCAGTTGGTCCACCAGGTGGGTTAAACGTTTGTTGCTTTTCAAAATGAGTTCAAACTCCATCTTGTCTTTTGGGTCGATATGGGGTTGGTTTAAGCGTCTCTGTAAAGGCGTGGCCATTATGGTCAGGGGCGTTCTAAACTCATGTGAGATATTACTGAAGAATCTGGATTTCATCCCATCGAGTTCTTCCAGTTTTTCCACCATGGATTTTTTGTTTCGGTAGTTCACCAAAAGATAAGTGAGTAGAATGAGGGATATCCCGACCAAAACCAAAAACAAGGGGGTTTTGTAAAAGGGGACGATGACGGCGATATCAAATTGGTTTTCTGCGATTATCTCATCCGTATTTGACTTGGCCCTTAAATGAATCGGGTTAGCCCCGATATTGAGTTCTAGGTCTAGGAGATTTTTGGTTTTAATCGGTTTCCAAGCCTTGTTTCCAAGCTTATATTCATAAAGAATGGTGTCGTATGTATGTGGTTTGGTTATGGTAAATTCCAGTCGAATGTTTTTTTGGTATTCATTCAGGCTTATGCTGTCGTAACCGGATAGCGAAGGAATTCGCTCCAATCGGTTATCTGCAAAAATTGCGGATACATCCAATATGGGGCTTGGTGGTTTGGAAATTTCAGTGATTGGTTTAACGGTTCTGAAGATTTTCCCGGTTTGTACACTCCATACGAAGCCATCACTATCTTGATAGAGATGGGTTGCCCAGGTTTGTTTCATTTCTTCCGCAGTCGTCAACCATGTATACTCCTTTGAGTTGCTGTTGAAAAAACCATTTCCAATTCTTGAAGCATTGATTAAGGCGGTGGAGTCGTTTAGCGGAATGGCAGTCCGAACCGTGTTGTAATCGTGTCTTTTCGGAAATTCTTTGGAGGTAGGATAGTGTTTGAACGTTTTTGAAGTAAAATCAAATTCAACCATACCAAGTGCCCAAGAGGGGAAATACATTTTCTCCTTTATCAAAGTAGTTTTGAAAAAGTTATGCGAAAGGGAATCCGCCCAGTTTTCAGGAATGGTATACCTTTTGACCTCACCCTGTTTTTTGGGGATGCGATATAGTCCATCCATCAATGCTGCCCAGATGACGTCCTTTTCGATATCAGGATAGATGGATTTTACAGATTTTGTGCTTTCCCGATATCGTTCTGGCACTTCACCTTCGGTCAAATAGCTTTTGAGCTTGGTCCCGCTTTTTCGGTCAACCAAATACAAACCATTGGCGGTGCCAATGTACATGGTGTCTTTATGCTCTTCTATTTGTAAGATGTAGTTGCGATGGTTAAACGAGCGCAGGGGTTCATCCAAGGTTATCTTTTCAATTTTTTGCTCTGCTAAATTGATTTTGAAAAGCCCTTTTCTTCTGCCGAGCCATAGGTTTTCATCGGTATCAAACTTGAAACAAGTTGCTTGCTGGTCATTCAATCTATGTTCGGATGTGGAAGAAAGGTACCTGGAAACGTTAATCGCCCGGATGCCGTTATAGCGATAGACCCCTTCGTTTATCAAGAACCAGAATGCGCCATCTTGGGTTTGATGGATTTGCTCAATCATCAACCATGAGTTCAAACCATCATCGTTTTCAATCAACACTTCTTCGAAAGGTGGGATGGTTGGCTGACCAAATGCTATCAGCGGGAGGAAAAGCAAACACAGTACAAAGCGAACAAGCATAGTGGAGTTAGGGAGGTTATCCTATTTTTCAGTAACCGCTACTGAAAATCAATATTATGGAATTTCTTAGGATTTTTTGAATACTGGTGTAACGGCTTACGTTACATAAGCGTTTTTTGGATTTTTGATTCCAATTCGGTTGGGTTTGTCCTTTCCATATGAACTCCCTTCCAAGAAGGCTTCAATCAAAAACGATCTCATCCAAAAAAATGAAACTGTTTCCTCCGGGGTCGGTATGCCACTCCGGGTTTTTCAATGGACTTTCGACCAATACCCTTACTTTTTTGAGTGTTGTGGGTTCAAAATCGATAGCGTAGACTTGCTTTTCAATAGCTATGGAAGGTTCTGGCTTTGGGAGTTTAATTCGTTTTAATCGATTGAAGTTGGTACCATCCGCAGACCCCCAAACAGTATAGCCCACCGGGAAGAAAATCCAACTATTCGGAATGGACAAGCTCCCCACGGAAACGCGAGATACTTCTGTCTTCTCTTTGAATTCAATGGTAGCGGTCACATGCCGTCCTTCATACCCCAGCCACTGGCCATCCACAAAATTAGTGGTACCCCTTTTCAAGTCCATTAACGTTTTACCGCCCTGAGCGGCATATTTTTGATGTGGGGGTTGTGCTAGGGCAACGTTTTTGACTGCTACATTGCTTCTCAAAAAATCGGCTTTTACATTTTCACTAGGTTCCCAAGCCTCATGGGTAGCGTAACTGGTAACCTGAGTAGATTCATTAATGTAAAAAGGTTCGGAATAGACTTTTGGAACGGTATCCTTTTTGGAATCGTGCAATACGTAGAACAATTTGGCTCCTTCAAAATGTAGTTCCAAACTTACTTTGAGGGAATCTTGGAATACTTCATTTTCCGCCAGAATCACGGGAGGGGTAAGGGCACTTGCAGCAAAAATACTATCGGCAATTTGCTCTTGTACCGAAACCAATTCGCTTTTTGATTGCAATTGGGCGATTCCTTCTTTGGTGATATCCGTTTGCCATACATAGAGTTTTTTAAGGTGTTGGAGCCCTTCCAGCATGGCAAGTCCACTATCATCAATTGGATTGCCAATAAGATTTAGGGACTCTAAATAGGGCAGTTTGCCCAGATATTCGCCAATCGCATTGGTTACTCTGGTATGCTGGAGTTGTATTTTGGTAAGATTCTTGAGTTCCTTCAGCTCAATAATCAAGGTGTCATTGAAATTGGTAAACGCAAGATTCAACTCCACAATATTCTCCTTGTATTCCTGTAATAGTGCAAAGTCTGCTTGGGTCAGGTCTTTTCGTTGCTTGAAATTAATGGACAAGAGGGGAGAGTCTTCTGAGACCTTTTGTGCGGAGATGTTTTGTTGGTTAAGACTTACCAAGAAGTCTTCTGATACTGCATCCACTTCTTCTGCAATCAACGCTCTTGGGGAGGTGTCTTTTTCCAGAGCGGCTAAAATGGGTTCCAACTTTTTATCCGTTGGAAGGTTTTTCACGATGCAGTCAAAACAATGATTGTTCTCCATCCACCAATCCAAAAGCAATATTTCTTCAGCGGTCAATTGTACTTTTCCCTTGGGGGGCATATGTTCCTCTTCTTCATGAGGCAGATGTATGCGATGCATCAAAAGCGACATTTGTGCGGTTTCCATGGAATCTAAAAGTGACCCTGAAGCCCCACCAAGCAGCAATTCTTTTTGGGAGGTGAGCAACAAATCCCCTTTCGCTTTCCCTTGATTGTGGCAACTCACACATTTTTGGTCCAATATGGGCTGGACAATATCATTGAAAACCAACGCTTCGTCAATGTCTTCAATAACCACCTCTTGATATGCTTTTTTGAACAAAAAGTCTTCGCCATGGGTAAGACTTCCACCGTAATGACCGGTAAGGGTAAGTAGCAATAAAACCAAAACAAAAGATGGGAAATACCCCTTTAGAGCCCACTTTTTAGTCGATTTTTTTAAGAAGAACAGGAGTATGGTTCCCAAGGTGAAGGCAATGGCTATCCATTTGTGCTTGGAAAGAAGTTCTTCTTCATATCCTCCGTTTTCGCTCAACAACCAACCCGAAACCGCTGCAAATATTGAGGATACAACGCTAATGCCCAATGCAAAGAGAATCGCGCCATTGTCTTTTGGAGCAGGTTTTTTGCGGTAGAAAAGCTCCATCAAAAAGGCCAGCGCCAAGATGCCTATGGGCAAGTGTAGTATTAAGGGATGTAGATTACCAAACTGCATAGGTCTTATTCAATCAAAATTTCATCAATAAAAGTCCATGGCGGAGTTCCTTTTCCAGCATGCCATTCCGGGATTCCTTCCATAGGCGCTATTTTCACGGTAAGTTCGGAATAGGAATCTGGCGTAATTGCTATTTCCACAAAATCGGTGTGTTTTAGCTCCTTCTCATCACAACTATCCACCACAACGCTTCCCAAGGTTTTCCCTGAAGCGGATACCATAAATTTTTGCGGAAGGAAAATCCAAGAATCCTGGTCGTTCAATATGCTTACAATTACTTTGCGAATTTCCATTGGTTGTTCAAAGTTCAGCGAAACAGATATCTCCGGTTCTTGAAATCCCAGCCAAAAATTTCCTTGCCTAAAGTTGAGACTACCCTTTTGGCCGTCAATTAATGTTTTCGCACCAGAAGCACTGTAGGTTTCACTAGGTTTAGGTTGTATTTGTATTTCTGCTGTTCTTAAATCCTTTTGGATTTTACGAGTGGTAATTGAAGTGGTTTCACTGGGCTGGTAATCTGGGTGAAATGCCCTCGCCTTCAATTGAAGGGTTTCTTTAAGCGCAATTGGCGATTGGTACACTTGGGAATTTGCAGACACTTCACTTCCATCCAAGGTGTAGCGTACAATAGCGCCTTCCTCCCTTAAAAGTATATGTGCCAAAGTGGAATTTTTGAAAAGCAGCGAATCCACTTGAATCATGGGCGGAGCTAATTTTAAGCTGGAATTCGTCAGAAAGGCCACCTGTTTTGATTGACCGGAAACTGTTGTGCCAAGGCACATGAAAATGACGCACCAAAAGAATGCTTTGCCTATGCCGTTTCGATATGCCATTAGACGCGATACAGTTTTATGGGGTAGGTGCCCCATGAATTCCATTGGGCAACATACACATTTTCATCCTCGTCCACGCAAACGTCATGCGGATGTCGAAAAACCCTCAAGGTTTGATGCATCGGGCGTAAAGCTTCATTTTCATATTTTGGGGTACTACCCCCCGGTGCGGACACCAGTTTGTTGTTTTCATCCAGAATGGAAATAAAACCGGTACCTTCTGACCCATCACCAGACCAGATGGTCGCCAAATAAATATGCTTGTTGTGAATTACCGGGCGAC
>JBCBCH010000025.1:0-1130 GCA_038530835.1 Bacteroidota bacterium
TGACATCGTACAGCGTTTTTTGTATGAAACCGCAAAAGGCCAAAACCCACGGTCGCAAGCACGACTCATATCAGGGTTGAAGAGTTTTTTCGGCTACTTAATTTTTGAAAACCTGCGCGACACCGACCCTTTGGAGTTGGTTGAATCGCCTAAAATCGGACGCAAACTCCCAGATACCTTGAGTCTTGAAGAAATTGATTTGCTCATCGCTGCCATTGACCTTTCGAAACCAGAGGGTGAGCGAAACCGTGCAATTCTCGAAACTTTGTACGGCTGTGGGCTTCGCGTTTCCGAATTGGTTCATCTGAAGTTATCGGATTTGTTCTTCGAAGAAGGTTTCGTTAGGGTAATGGGCAAAGGCCAAAAACAACGTTTCGTGCCCATTTCAGAAACCAATCAGAAATACATCAACTTTTATGTGGATTTGGTTCGTTCCCACCTGACTATTGAAAAAGAAAGTTCTGACATTGTTTTTCTAAACCGTCGCGGCAAACAACTCACACGCGCCATGATTTTTACCATCATCAAAAATCTAGTAGAAAAAATTGGATTGAAAAAGAAGGTCAGTCCCCATACATTCCGGCATTCCTTTGCCACCCACTTGCTCATGAACGGCGCAGACCTGCGTGCCATTCAACAAATGCTAGGGCATGAAAGCATAACGACTACGGAAGTTTATGTTCATGTGAATCGAGAGCATTTAGCGCAAGTGTTACTTGATTTTCATCCAAGGAGTACAACATCCTAAAGGGACTATGGAGTATAGTTTCGAACCCCCTATATTTGAAAGGTGGTCTAAGCACTACTTTAGTTATCCGATACGCTTAAAGACCCTGCGGAATAAACAATAAAACACCCAATAAACATGAGCAACATTTCCCAAACCTGGTGGAAAGAAGATATTGTGTATCAAATATATCCCCGAAGTTTTAAAGACACTTCCGGGAATGGTGTGGGTGACCTCAAAGGCATTATTTCCAAACTGGATTATATCAAAAGTCTAGGAGTGGATATCATTTGGCTTTGCCCTATATATCAATCTCCGAATGATGACAACGGTTATGACATCAGCGATTATCAAACCATTCTACCGGAGTTTGGTAAATGTTGCTCATGTTTATTGGGTGTTT
>JBCBCH010000025.1:1140-13248 GCA_038530835.1 Bacteroidota bacterium
CATTGTACCAAACTCCGGTAGAATGGCTGATTTTGATGAGCTCTTGTTCCAAATGCACGAACGCGGTCTAAAACTTGTAATGGACTTGGTGGTCAATCACACCAGTGATGAGCATCGTTGGTTTCAGGAATCGAAAAAGTCAAGGGACAATCCATATCGGGATTATTACCATTGGTGGCCCGCCGAAAAGGGAACGCCACCCAAGCGCTTTAGCTATTTTGATGTGGATGGTAATGCTTGGAAATATGACGAAACCACAGACAGTTATTACCTGCATTACTTTTCCATTAAACAACCCGATTTGAAATGGGAAAACCCAAAGGTGCGAGAGGAAATCCATAACATGATGCACTTTTGGTTCAAAAAAGGTGTGGATGGTTTTCGAATGGATGTCATTCCTTTTATTTCCAAGGATGATACCTATCCAGAATTACCTGCCGAATTCGAAGGTAACTTCATTCCTTTTTATGCCAACGGACCTCATTTGCACGACTATTTGCATGAAATCAACACCAAAGTACTCTCCCAATACGATGTGATGACCGTGGGAGAAGCCCCTGGCGTTTCGCGTGAAGACGCCCATCTTTTTGTGGATGAAGCGCGAAAGGAATTGAACATGTTCTTTCATTTCGATTTGATGGCGCTGGACCGCGATGGGGATGAAGTATTCTGGATGCGGGAGGACAAATGGAAATTGACGGAGTTCAAAAAAATCTTTAGGGAATGGGATGAAATTTTCGAAACCAAAGGCTGGGGCAGTTTGTACTTGAGCAATCACGATTTTCCCAGAGCGGTGAGTCGTTGGGGAAATGATGCTCCTGAGCACTGGCGCAACTCCGCTACCCTACTCCAAACCTTTTTATTGACCATGCGAGGTACTCCATATTTCGTTTTTGGAGATGAAATAGGCATGACCAACATTCGTTTTGAAAATATTTCGGATTACCGTGACATTAACACGATAAACCGTTACGAACTGCTCAAACAACAGGGCGTTGACGAAGCAACTTTTATCGAAAATGAGAAGGAAGCCAGCCGAGACAATGCCCGAACCCCAATGCAATGGGATGAAAGTGAGCAGGCAGGATTCACCAAAGCAACCCCTTGGATTCAAGTAAACAAGAATCACAAAACAGGGGTGAACGTTGCGCAACAGGAAAATGATGCAAATTCGGTGCTCAACTATTTTCGCAAAATTGCCCAGCTACGCAAAACCCATTTAGGTTTGGTTTATGGAGACTATGAAGAATTTCTTAAAGACAACGAATCGGTATATGTCTATACCCGTACTTGGGAAGACCAAAAATATCTTGTCCTTTTAAATTTTAGTACGGAAACTACTGCTTTGGATATATCCTCTGAAGGGTTAGGCAAACTTGAATTGTTGTTATCCAACACTACTTCCGAAGCGCTTCAAGCTAACGGGAGTTTTGCATTGGAGCCGTATCAGGCATGTGTATATCTTTTGGGATAACCATAAACTTAATTTCCTAAAAGATACTCCACCGCCTTTTCCAATTGCAAATCTTTACCAGTGGCCATATCGCCAGGAAGGTTTTGCACTTTGATGTCCGGTTCCATTTGGTCGTTCTCCAAAAATGGTTTGCCCAACGGTTTCCATCCGCCCATAGGTATTCCGAAATAAATGCTTGGGTCTATTTGCGTTTCCCACCATACAAAGGTCCCCGTCCCGGGGACTGGCATTCCCAAGGTTTTTCCACCATTTTTAATTTTATAGGCCACAGGAAACAGGTGTGCATCAGAATAGTTGCTTTCGCCCATTACCACTATGGAAGGTTTTATCCAACGGTTCCAAGGTTGATACCCAATGTTTTGCCCATGGGGGATAATATCCATGTACTTTTTCCCAACCAGAAAATCCGACAAGACATCGTGTAGGTTTCCACCACCGTTAAAACGGGTATCCACGATAAGGGCATCGGCACTGATATGTTTTCCCAAAGCGTCTTCGATGACGGTTCGCATGCTTGGGTCGTTCATGCTGCGCACATGCACGTAGCCCAGTTTGCCATCAGAAAGCTTCAAGGTTTCCGCACGACGGGTTTTCACCCAACGTTGGTAGAGCAATTGGTATTCGCCTCCCAGTGAAATGGGCTTGACCACTTCTTGCCACTTCTTCGAGGTGCTTGGGTCAGAAAGTGAAAGCAATACGTTTTGGCCCACCTTTCGGTTCAGCAATTGATAAAAGTCCAAGTCTGGCGTCAATTGCACCCCATCAATGCTTTCAATCAAAGTACCTGTTTTGATTTCTGAAACTGCTTTGTCCAGTGGTCCCCCGACCAGTACCTCTGCCACTCGAATACCATCACCGGAGTGTGCATAATCGTACAAAAGGCCCAACGAAGCGGTACGGTCTCCATTCTCAGGTCTGTGCCGGTAGCCGCTACCCGTATGGGATGCGTTTAGTTCACCCAACATTTCGCTCAACATTTCCGCGAAATCATAATTGTTGTTGATGTGGGCCAAAAAGGGTTCGTATTCCTTTTTATAAAATGGCCAATCGACTCCTTGAAGGTCTGGCACATAAAATTTCTCACGTACTTGTCTCCAGCTGTGCTCAAAAATATAGGCTCTTTCATCATCTTTTTTCAGCAGCATTTCTCCACTGGTGCCTAAAGGTTTTGAGCTTCCATCTTTGACATCCACCTTCATGGGCTTACCATCGGCCAGAATCAATAAGAAATCCCCTTCTTTGGAAAGTTCCATACTTCTTGCATTTCCCCCAATTTTGGTAAACAGCTTGGTTTCTTTTGTTCTTAAATCCGTAGTCCAAAGATTGTCTTTGCCCTCAAAACGGGTCAGGTAAAACAGTTTATCGCCTTCTTTGGATAGCACAAAATCTGAAGCTCTTGAAGTATGCACGGTAAGCTTTCTTTTGCGTTCTGACATGTTTTCCCAATCGAACTTCAAGGGTTTTACGGCATCTTTATCCTCATCTTTATCACCTTTTTTCTTTTTCTTGGATTTGGTATCGTCGTCTTTGTCGTCTTTCTTATCCTCCTCCTCTTTTTCTTTTAAAAGACTAAGCTCTTCTTCGGATAGATTGAAACGGTCAAAGGCTTCTTGGGTGAAAAACATCCCAAAAACATCACCATTCGAAATGAATCCATTCTCCGTTCGGTTTCCTTGACGTGTAGAAGCCCATACCATCATTTTCCCATCCATGGCCCATTTGGGATTGTAATCCACATAGCCACTTTGGGTCAAATTCCGAAGCGTTCCCGTGCCGGACGCTTCAATTAAACCCGCTTCGGGCCAAAACATACGCTCTTTCGGACCATACTGAACCAAAAACCATTTGCTATCGGGTGACCACTGGTACCACATATCGCCATCTGCATAGGAATAGTTGTGCTCGCCCGATACGATAGTGCGCGTGGCTTTTGATTTTAAATTGATGACTTTTAAGGTGGTTCTATCCTCCAGGTAGGCAACTTCCTTTCCGTTGGGCGAATACGCCGGTTGGAATTCCTCAACGTCCGTGGCTATAATCGTTTCTTCCTTGAGCAAGGTGGCATCAAAGAAGTACTTTTCAGCATCCCTTACAATGCTTTTTTGATACAGGTTCCAGCTATCATCCACCTCAGCGGCATATAAGAGCGACTTCCCATCAGGGCTAAAGCTCACGCTACGTTCTTGCCAAGGGGTATCGGTAATACGCTTGGTCGTCCCATGCGCCACACTGCTCACAAAAACCTCTCCTCTAAAAACATAGGCAAATTCCTTTCCATTCGGCGATAAGCTCACTTCGGTAAAACCGCGGTTTACTTTAACTACTTTGTCTAAATTTTGGCGGCCATCAAAACTGATGGAAACATTTACTTTTTGAGGTTGACCTCCCTCTTGAAGCGTATAAATCTCCCCGTGATAGCTAAAACAAAGGGTGCCGCTATCTGAAATGGTCAAAAATCGAACGGGATGATTTTCCAAACTGGTAACCGCACTTTTGGTTGATGGACTGCTCAAAGTACTCTTATACACATTGAACGAACCACTTTCTTCCGTCAAATAATAAAAGGTATCATTATCACTCGCAAAAACAGGATTTCGGTTCTCGCCTTCAAAAGATGAAAGTTGGGTATATGCACCACTTGTCAAATCATAACTCCAAACATCTCGCGTTACTGAAGAAGTGTGGTGTTTTCTCCATGCATTTTCATACCCTTTTCGATCATGATAAATCAATTTTGTTCCATCGGGGCTATAGGTAGCATCATGTGCAGGAGAGGTCAACTCCAAAGCCACACGTCCACCCTTGCTGGGCACGCTGTATAATTCGGCCATAACCCCAGAAGGAAATTGCACATTCGTATGCAGGTCTTGACGCACCCCTGCGAACAGTATTTTTTGATTGTCTGGCGAAAAGTCACTGGGTCTTTCGTTGGTCGAGTGAAACGTCAAACGAACTGCTTCCCCACCCGACGCAGGCATGGTGAAAACGTCAAAGTTGCCATATCTATCGGAGGCAAAGGCAATTTGTTTTCCATCGTGGCTCCAGACCGCGGAGTATTCATAACTTTCCGATAAGGTCAATGGAATCGCAGTTCCGCCAGAAGCGGATACTTTATAAATGTCACCTTGGTAGTTAAAAAGAATGGTGCTGCCATCTGGCGAAATCGCCGGATAACGCATCCATAAGGGATTGTCTTGAGCGAGCACGTTGGTTAGAGATAGGCATACGATGGCTACTAAGGCTTGGAAGGTCAATTTCATTTTCGTGTTTTTTGAATTGATATGATTTCCACCAGCTTGCAACTGATGCTAGCGTAAGTTCGTGAATTTTTTGAAATAATTTGACTCTGAAAACGCACAACAACGTATTGCAAAACTTGAAGTCCAAGCGTATTCGTAGAAATGGTCCTTACTCTCTATTTAACGGGCTCAAATACTTGTATCTCTGAAACGCCCAAACGCAGTCCTGGGAGCCATGCCTTTGACATTTCAGCAAGGCCTTCGGTAATCGTAAATTTCAACCATTTGATTCGTTTAGGGCGGAACGTAAGCTCTGTGGGAGTCTGACCACTGTTTGAAGGTGCAGCGTACATCCATTCCAATGAACCATCGCTAAAAGTGAAATATCCTGATTTAAGCCATCGGTCCCCCGCAGGACTATCGTACAATCGAATTCGGTCTATCACTTTTTCTTCATCCCATTCCAACTTTATCATCGCGCCTCTTCCTTCATTGGAAATCCATTCTTTAGTCACGTCTTTATTCTCTGTATCCACCACGCCATCCACGATAGCTTCGGGTTTACTATCTTCTTCGTGAGAAGTTGCTGAAATCTTTGCTTCGAAGGCAATGTTCTTCAAATTGAGTTTTACTTCTTTGAATGGTTCATCCTTCAAAACAAAAGCGAATTCATGCATTGACGCGGCATATCGATTTTGGTGCGGATTGATATTTTGCACGCTATAATTACTGGCTACCGTCATCCATGCGCTGCTACCATCTTCATTGATAAATTGCGAAGTAATGTTTGGAAAATACGTTTGCGCTCCCCAGTTTTTCATGTAATGCACGATTCTATAAGGACCCGTAATCTCATCCGCTTCCCAAAAGATGGTAATATTGTAGGGTAAATTTTCTTCTTTTTCTTTTAGTCGGCAGGTAATCAAAATGTATTTATCCAACTTGGGGAAGTATGTGATTCCTTCACTACCCAAATAATTAGGCCAATCTACAATAGGTTTGGCATTGGCTACGCCTTTTTCCCACTTAGGCAGTCCGCTATCGGTTCGCCCTGCAAAAAACTCATAGCTTTCTGAATCCGTAATTTTCTCAGGAGCGGAAGGCGTTCTGCATAAATAAATAGCGTCTCCTTTGTCCCAATTGTTCATTCCTGCTCCGGAACTGTATCCATGGCCACTGAAATAGACGTAACCGTCTTTCGCCTTATTGTTTTTAGCAAAATTCACCGTATGTACGGAACGAAACTTGGCCTTTCCAGATTCGTTGAAAAAATTCCCATCCAAATCAATAGCGTTGGTCCAGTGTTGGTTCTTCCAATTGGGTTCCGTATTGGCTGTAAAATGATTCCAGTCCTTAGAATATCTGAATCCATTAAAATAACCTTCTTGATTGAAGGCGTTGTAGGTGCCGATGTAAAAAACACCATCAACGATAAGACTGGCGCAAGGATAATAATTGGTTCCCCCAGCCCACATTCTGCCTAGATTCTCAAACTTTAAGTTTAACGGATGATTACCCATTACCCTTGCCTGCCCCACGGCATTGGACCGAATATTTGAGTTGGTTGAAAACCCTTCAATTTCTCCATCTGTCCAAGGAGAATACAAATTGCCATCTTCGGCAGATTGCAAGTACCAAGTATCCGCTGCGGTATAATTGGCAAAACGCCCTGTAAAAACCACCTTGGTAATATCTTCTGACTTTTCATATGGGCAATTTTCAGGAATCTCATTTTCCCACTCGTAGTATTTGTAAAGGGGGCTTATCGCTGGGTCGGCCTTATCTCCCTCTCGTTTAGTATTATCAGTTAACTGAGCGGTCACACAATTACTGAAAGAAAGTGAAAAGCAAAATAGTAATACTAACGGTTTCATGTTATGTCAAATTAGGGCCAAAATGGGATGTAGAAGATTTTCTAATTCATAGCATCTTCCAGTTTCAAAACTTGATGTAAAATGTACAAAGAAATCCTTTCTGAAGTTATGAAAAGTATGTAGGTTGTAAATTCTAAAAAGTCGGTCCGAATTTTAGGATTCTAATGACGGTTTGCGCAAAAGCGCTATCCCGATAGCCAAAAACCAAATAATCTGTCCCAAACCGAAGATTTCCTTGAAAATATCCAAAGGATACACCGTTAGGATTCCGGCAATCCCTACTAAAAGACCAAGAATGGAGATACCTTTGGGAATCTGCTTTCCTCTTAAACCCATAATGCTCACCAACAATACCCAAAGTCCTCCTATTATTTCATTTCCACCACCAAGTCCCTCCGTCACAATATTGACACTAGAAAAAACGTGCATGGCTTTAACTGGATGGGATTCACCCATGCCAATAACGGATGAGAGCCCTATATTGGCAATCATACCACTAGCGACCACAAGACCTACCCAAACATATCCAAAAACGGAAGCCATTTTTGAGAGTATCGGGTCTTCCTTTTTGAAATGATGGTGCAAAGCCAATACCAAAACCACCAACAAAATACCAAACAATACATAGCTGGTGAAGTTCAAAAGCGACAGGATAAACTGATTATCCTTCAAAAAATTCAAGTGTTCTTGAGCACTGGCATCTGTATCAGGGTAAACCAATACCCCGCCATACACCACAAATGCCGAAATGTAAATGAGCGCTTCAAGAATAGCGCTAAGACCTCCAAGTTTTTGTAGACTTCTTTCTCCCATGATTGTTCCGAATTTTGAAACAAGACGTTTCACGACTCGTTTTGTTACTTGGAACCAGAATTGTCAGGGGTTCGTATTCAGAGATAGAACCTGATTTAGAGCAATTTATCGGGGCATATTGCGTTATCCAAAAACAAGCGTGGTTTCCTTTTCCACGGTTTGTCCTAGTACCTCAAAAACCAAACCATGAACAAACAAAGAATTGCCGTTTTATTGATTGCTTCTTTAGGGCTTTTGGCCACTTTTATGCCTTGGGCCACAGTCCCTATTCTTGGGGGTATGAGCGGAACGGAGAATACTTTGGGTTGGGTCTCTTTGTCGTTTTTTGCCATCCCCATGGTGGTTAGTTTGATTGGCAACAAACACAATGATCTCGTTCGTATCGCACTTATCATAACCATAGCGGCAAGTGTTTTGGCCTTTATCACCTGTATTGGTCAACTTTACGTCTTCAATAGTATGGATGGTAGTGACAATCTTTTTGAAGCCATGCTTGCCGAACAAATAAAAGTTGGTTTTGGGTTATATATCGCCCTTTTTGCAGGCATCATTTTACCGATTTTCGCACTTCTAATGCGAGATTCAGAACTTTCAGCAAAGCAAGCAGAGGCCCTCAGAAACTATAAAAGGAAGACTGCTCAAAAAGTAAAGCAACCTAAAGTTCAGGTCCTAGAGGAAGTGGTCGAAAAAGTTGAAATCCAAGAAGCAATTGAGCCTGAAAACAAAATCGACAAGGAAGACCACAGTCGGTTTATGCCTTCTTAACCACTAAATCGCTTCACTGCGTTCAGAAACTTTGTAGGTTTTCTTAAAAGGACGAATAATCAAACGGGCCTCTCGGTCAAACTTAACATAGTTGTACACCCAATTGATGAAGACTACTACCCTATTTCGGAAACCAATCAGGAAATAAAGGTGCACGAACATCCAAACGTACCAAGCAAAAACTCCTTGGAATTTGAAATTTTTTAAGTCCACTACGGCCTTGTTTCGACCAACTGTGGCCATACTGCCCTTGTCTTTATACGCAAAGGGCTGCATTTCCTTGTTTTCGATGAGGCGCAACAAATTGTTTCCCAAACTCTCCCCTTGTTGAATAGCAGGTTGCGCCATCATGGGATGTCCTTTCGGAAACGCTTCGGAAGTCATCTGAGCCACGTCTCCG
This sequence comes from Bacteroidota bacterium, assembly GCA_038530835.1. GTDB lineage: Bacteria > Bacteroidota > Bacteroidia > Flavobacteriales > Flavobacteriaceae > Flagellimonas. Next base: position 9,706 of record JBCBCH010000025.1, read on the forward strand.
ATAGCGAAAATATTCTCAAAACCCTCAACTTGGTGAAAAGCGTTCACAGGCAAGCGACCCCCTCGTTGCAAAAGCGTCTCCGCATCCAATCCTTTAAGGGTTACAGCCTTTACACCCGCTGCCCACACCAAAGTGACTGCCTCAAATGTGGTGTCGGTATTTGTAGTGATGGTTTTTCCGTCATAATCTGTAACACGGGTATTTTTCCAAACCTGAACCCCCAGCTTTTCCAAAAACTTTTCTGCTTTTTCGGAAGCTACGGGACTCATCGCTGGTAAAATTCGGTCTCCACTCTGCACTAGGTTGATTTGTGCTCTACGGGTATCCAAATCGGGATAATCCTTGGGCAGAATCCCTTTTTTGATTTCAGCCAAAGCGCCTGCCAATTCTACTCCCGTAGGCCCTCCTCCGACAATGACGAAATTCATCAAGGCATCGCGTTCGTGGAGGTCATCTGTAAGCAAGGCTTGTTCGAAGTTCTCCAATATCAAGCTGCGTAGATTCAACGATTGCGGAATGGATTTCATGGCCATACTGTTTTCCATGATGTTCTGATTCCCAAAAAAATTGGTTTCTGAACCCGTTGCTACCACCAGATAGTCATACCCAATTTTACCGATATTGGTTTGAAGGGTTTGTGCCGAAGTATCTACTTGGAGTACTTCCGCCAAGCGAAAAAAGAAATTGGAATACCCTTGCAACACCTTACGAATGGGATACGCAATGCTATCAGGCTCCAGTCCCCCGGTGGATACTTGATACAACAAAGGTTGAAAAGTATGATAATTATGCTTATCCAGCAGTACCACCTGAACTTCTTTCCGCGCTAATTTTTTTGCTAAAGCGATTCCGCCAAAGCCCCCGCCGATAATAATAACCCGAGGATAGCTGGATTGTGGGATATTCATTTCTGACATAACGTAAAAGTAACAAAACCGTACGGACCCAAAAGCAGGAATCCTTCGCAAATCCGTAAAAATTAAATGCAAAGCGTTCTCTCCATGTTTGTCAGCTGGGCATGTCTACCTAAGCAAAAAAAATGTTGGTATCTTGTAACAAATCCATGGTCGTTCCCACTAACATATAAACCAACCCGCAGATTGAACAAGGAACTTGAACACCAATTTGTTAGTGAGCTTGAAAATAACCAGAACATCGTTCACAAGGTATGCAGTCTCTACACGAATGACAGGGACTCACACAATGACCTGTTCCAAGAAATCACCATACAATTATGGAAAGCCTACCCGAAGTTTCGGGGAGATGCCAAATTCAGCACATGGATGTATCGTGTGGCGCTGAACACGGCCATTACCTTGTATCGGAAATCCAAGAAGCGGGTCAAAACCCAAGATTATGACTCGGTTATTTTCAAAATCAAGGCAGACGAATACGACGATACACAAGAAAAGCAGTTGAAGCTGATGTACAACGCCATCAAGCAATTGGGAGATATTGACAAAGCCTTGGTCTTTTTGTATTTGGAAGACAAGGATTACAGTGAAATTTCGGAAACGCTGGGGATTTCGGAGGTAAACGCACGTGTTAAGATGAATAGAGTAAAAAACAAGCTTAGAACCATACTAAATCCGTAAACCATGATGGATGAGTTAGAGCTTTTGAAGAAAGATTGGAACAACCAACAGGAGCATTTGCCCAAGCTTTCGTACGACCAGATATATAAAATGATTTGGAAAAAATCTTCTTCCATGGTGAAGTGGATTTTTTACATCAGCATCATTGAATTCGTTTTCTGGGCCGCCATTAATATCATTTTCAGTGACCCGCAATCCATGGAAGAGCTGAAAACCATGCACATTTACAACATTATGATGGTTTTGGGCTTTTTGAACTATGCCATCATTTTGTATTTCATTTTGAAGTTCTATTTGAACTACAAAAAGATTTCAGTTATGGATTCGTCTCGAAAACTGATGAAAACGATTCTGAAGGTAAAGCAAACCGTTACACAATACGTTTGGTTCAACCTCATCATCTTCACCCTAACAATGATTATCAGTTTGTATGGTGTGATTCTTTATAGTCCTGAAGGACAAGAGATTACCAAATCTGCCTCCGAGCAAGCCAGTGAAAGTATGTTCTGGTTTTTGGTCATTGTTATTTCTGTAGTGTTTATGGCCATTATTTTGGTGTTGATATGGCTCTTCTACCGACTTCTTTATGGTATTTTATTGAAAAGATTGAAGGAAAATTATAATGAATTGAAGAAATTGGAGGTTTAATACCGCCACTTCCTTTTTTCATTCTCTTCTTCGTAAGCAATCAAATCTTCCTTAGGAATGACCCGCAAAAATGAGGGATGTTGCTCAATGGCGTATTCCAACTTTTCAATGATGGCTTCCACGGGTTCGTTGTCGTAATCGATTTCCAAAGGTGCTTTGATGTGCATGGACTGTAATATACCTTTCTTCTTGACCCGAAGTCCGCGTTTATCGAAAGACCTTCTGAAACCGTCAATCACGACGGGAACTACCACTGGTTTGTATCTTTTGATGATATGGGCCGTACCCTTTCGTAAAGGTTTCCAAGGTGTAGTAGTACCTTGAGGAAAGGTGATTACCCAACCGTCGTCCAGGGCGGTGGCAATATTACTAATGTCACTCATTTTCACCTGTCGATTGACATCTTGCCCATCGGCGCGCCAAGTCCGCTCTATGCTGATGGAACCTGCGTACGCCAAAATTTTGGTCAACAAGCTTTTCCCCATGGTTTCTTTTGCGGCCACATAGTAGATATTCAACTTCGGGCGCCAGAGGTACCCCAAATTCTTAATGGAATCTTCACGACCACTTAAACTTGCATTAAACACATGGAACATTGCCACGACATCTGCAAAATACGTTTGGTGGTTACTCACGAACAAGACATTGTTCTCAGGCAAATCCCGAATCACCTGCGAGCCTTCAATCTCCAAGGTGTTGAATCCTTTGTACCGCTGGTGGGTAATCATACCAGCGATACGAATCAACCAGGTTTTTAAAAAGAGTATGTGGCCAAAAGGATTTTCTTTAAAAAGTCCCATATACATCATCCATTCTAAGCGAATTTACAAAATTGGCGATTATAGCACCTGCTCCAACAACGACTTGATTTCGCTCATCATCATCGCCGTTGCGCCCCACACGGTATGACCGTTTAATTTAAAAGCAGGAACCTGTACGTTTTTGGCATAAGAAGTATTCAGGGTTTCAAAATGTACATTGCGGTCGTTCATAAAATCCTCTAAATCCACATGGACCAAATCTTCCACTTCGGAAGGCTGCATCACAAACGAACCTATTTGGTTGAGACTACCGACAAAAGGCTGTACCAAAAAATTACTTGGCGGAATATAGACCTCACTCAATTGTTTTACTACCTCAACGGTTTGGGAAGATACTCCTACTTCTTCTTCGGTTTCCCTCAGGGCGGTTTCCAAAAGGTCTTTGTCTTCGGGTTCCACCTTACCCCCAGGAAAGGCCACTTGATTGGAATGCACGCCTTTGTACTGTTTTCGTAAAATCAACAACAGCCGGGTCGTTT
>JBCBCH010000026.1:0-13165 GCA_038530835.1 Bacteroidota bacterium
AGCAAACAAATTAGAGACATCTTTTCAAAATTCAAATTTTTTGTAACAAATTTCGATATGTGTCGTCTTGAGGGTAAGAGGTCCAAAAAAACCAAACAACTGAAACATTGACCATGCAACAAAGCGAATTTTTGAATATAGTAATGCCTTTCAAGGATAAACTATACCGTATGGCCAAGCGTTTGTTGGTTTCAAAAGAAGAGGCGGAAGATGCCACGCAAGAAGTATTGTTGCGGTTATGGTCCAAGAATGAAAGCATGGACCGCTATAAAAACGTGGAAGCGTTCGCCATGACCATGACCAAGAACCTTTGTCTGGACCGGTTAAAGTCGAAACAAGCCAGCAATTTGAAGTTGGTGCACAGCAACTATCAAGACGAAAGTCGTTCGTTGCAAAAACAGATAGAGGCAGAGGACAGTGTGCGATGGATGGAGAAGATTATGGAAGGATTGCCAGAACAACAGAAGATAATCTTGCAACTGCGGGATATAGAGCAATACGAGTTTGAAGAAATATGCGAATTGTTGAACATGAAACCCACCGCAGTGCGGGTGAACTTGTCCAGAGCACGAAAAACGGTTCGCGAAGCATTATTAAAAAAACATAGCTATGGCGTTGGATAACATAGAAAAATTATTGGAAAAGTACTTTGAAGCAACTACTTCCGTGGATGAGGAAAAAGTCCTCAGAGCATACTTTGCCCAAGACAGTGTGGCACCACACTTAGAACAATACAGACCAATGTTCGTTTTTTTTGCTGAGGCAAAAAAGGAGCGGTTCACCCGGCAGGTTCCATTAAAATCCAAGACACATTTGTACCAGTGGATTTCCGTTGCAGCAGTAGCCCTCCTCTCGTTTAGTTTGTATTTCGGTAACGAATACCGGGAACAAAAGAAAGCGGAGTATGCTTATCAAGAAACTAAAAAAGCGTTTGAACTTCTCGCCGAGAACTTTGGTCGTGGCACCGAAAAGGTAGCCTACTTAAAGGAGTTCGAAAATGCAAAACAAAAAATCTACAACAACAATTAAAACAAGAAAGATGAAACTTAAAATAGTCATGGTACTGGTTGCAGCCTTGCCGTTTTTCGGATTTTCGCAATCACTTTTTGACAAGTACGAAGACCTTGATGAGGTAACTTCGGTAATTGTAAACAAAAGCATGTTCAATCTTTTGGCTAAAATCGATGTGGAAGTCGATGACCCTGAGGCCAAAGAATTCATGGACATTGCCAGTAGCTTGAAAAGCTTGAAAGTATTCACTACGGATGATGCTGCCATTGGAAAAGATATGCGTGCTTCGGTGAACAAGTACCTTAAAAGTTCTACTATGGAAGAACTGATGCGCATCAAGGACAAAGATGCCAATGTAAAGTTCTACATCAAAGAAGGAAAGGATGCAGACCATGTGAGTGAATTGCTCATGTTCGTCACCGGGCTTAGAGATGTTGAAGCCAACGGTAGAAATTTTGAGACCGTCCTTTTGTCTCTTACAGGAGATATCGACCTGAACAAAATCAATTCCTTGACGAACAAAATGAACCTTCCAGAAGAATTGAACAAGGCAGGGAAGAAAAACTAAAAGTTTAGAAGTTTTAAAAGACCTGGTGTAACAAAACCGGGTCTTTTGACTCTTATGGATAATAACAAGACTTTGAACATCAATCAAAATCAACAATCATGAAACGAAATGTTATAGGCCTTATACTGCTGATGGCCATTGTTTTGGCCGGTTGCTCATCACAACAGAGCCTTCAGGAATACTATGTCGATAATTCTGAAAACCCAGACTTTATAGCGTTGGACCTTCCCGCAAGCATCATTAAGATAGATGAAATGGAATTGAACACCTCGCAGAAGGAAGCCGTGAATTCCTTGCGTAAGTTCAATTTGTTGGCCTTTAAAAAGACTGCAGAAAACGTATCCGCCTACAAGGCTGAAAAAGCTAAAGTAAAAGAAATCTTGAAAGGAGACGACTTCGTGGAACTTATGAAAATCAACACCGAATATGGGAAAGGCGTCGTAAAGTATTTGGGAGAGGAAGATGCTATCGATGAGGTCATTATTTATGGAGATAATCGCGACAAAGGCTTTGCCCTAGTCCGCGTCCTCGGAAAAAATATGAATCCAGCCCATATAGTACAATTAATGCAAGCCCTTCAAAAATCAGATTACAACGGAGATGAATTGGGTGAAATAGGAAGGTTTTTGAAAGGATAGGAGACAAGAATACGTTCTAGATAAACAAAGCCGCATCATTTTATGGTGCGGTTTTCGCATTTTTATAACCTAGTATATGGGCAATATATGTGACCTTCTTGCTAACTTAGGGTCAAACAGATAAACACTAACAAATCATAGCATTATGGAAAAAGCACAGGAGTGGATGAACTACGGGTTGGACTTGGCCAAAGAGTTTGGCCCAAAATTGGTCACGGCCATCCTCATATACATTATTGGTTCATGGGTCATCAAAAAATTGCTCAAAGGCGTACGCAAGGTCATGGCCAAAAGCAAATATGACGAATCCCTTCAACGTTTTCTGTTGAATCTTCTGTCTTGGTCCCTGAAAGTATTCTTGATAATCCTTGTGATTTCCAGATTGGGTGTAGACGTAACCACCTTCGCTGCGGTTATCGCAGCCGCTGGTTTGGCCATTGGTTTGGCCCTTCAAGGTTCACTCTCCAACTTTGCTGGCGGGGTACTCATCATGATTTTTAAACCTTATCGTATTGGAGACTTGATTGAAGCCCAAGGCGTACTAGGTGTGGTAAAGGAAATCGAGATTTTCACTACCAAAATGACAACCCCCGAAAACAAATTGGCAATCGTTCCCAACGGTGCCATGGCCAATGGAAACATTGTCAACTATACCGCCGAAGGGAAAATTCGTGTTGATACGGTTATCGGAGTGGCTTATGAAGAAGACATCAAGACAGTTAAGAAAGTGCTGCTTAAAGTTTTAACGGATAATCCAAAAGTATTGCAAGACCCAGCACCATCCGTAAATGTTTTGGAATTGGCAGATAGCTCGGTGAATTTTGCGGTGCGACCCTTCAGCAAGCCCGAAGATTACTGGGATGTCTACTTTGCTACGTATGAAGGTTGTAAACTCGCTCTTGATGAAGCTGGAATTGAAATTCCTTATCCGCACGAAGTAGAAGTTCAAAAAGTTTTGAAATAAATAAACCTTCTCAACTAGCTTTAGACCCCGGTATAGTTTGCCGGGGTTATTTTTTTGAGCTCGTCCTTTAAATCATCGGAGACTTCAATGGTATCAATAAAGGCCGCAATGGTTTGTTGTGTGATTTTTTCATTGGTTCGGGTCAACCCTTTTAAAGCTTCATACGGATTGGGATAACCTTCTCGTCTTAAAATGGTTTGAATCGCTTCTGCGACTACAGGCCAGTTCTCAGACAAATCCCTGTCAATTTTATCTTGGTTCAAAACCAATTTGGATAGCCCTTTTAGAGTCGCATGCATGGCAATCACCGTGTGCGAAAAAGGAACACCTATATTTCTTAGAACAGTACTATCAGTTAAATCACGTTGTAGCCTTGAAATAGGTAATTTGGAAGCCAAATGATGGAAAATAGCATTCGCCATCCCAAGATTTCCTTCTGAATTTTCAAAATCAATTGGATTCACTTTGTGTGGCATTGCTGAGGAGCCTATTTCACCTTCCTTGATTTTTTGTTTGAAGTAATCCATGGAGATATAGGTCCAAATATCTCTATCCAAATCAATCAAAATGGTGTTGATGCGAGCCAAATTGTCAAATAGGGCGGCCATATGGTCATAATGTTCAATTTGGGTAGTAGGGAAGGAATGATGGAGACCCAAACGTTCCTGTACGAACTCCTTTCCAAACGTTCTCCAATCGATATCCGGATATGCAACGGTATGAGCATTGAAATTTCCTGTTGCACCACCAAACTTTGCGGCGCTAGGGATGTCGTTCAATAAATTGAACTGTTCTTTTAAACGGGCTACAAAAACATCTACCTCTTTACCGAGTCGGGTAGGAGACGCCGGTTGCCCGTGTGTTCGTGCCAGCATCGGCACAGTGGCCCACTCCGCCGCTCTTTCTTGAAGTACGCCAACCGTTTTGAAATACAAGGGCACATAAATTTCATTCATCGCTTCCTTTAAGGAAAGCGGAATGGCGGTATTGTTGATATCTTGTGAAGTCAATCCAAAGTGGATGAATTCTTTGAATTCCTGCAACCCCAATGCATCAAAACGCTTTTTGATAAAGTATTCCACCGCCTTGACATCATGGTTGGTAGTTTTTTCAATTTCTTTGATTTCGGCAGCATCTTCAGCCGTAAAATCTTGGTAGATATTTTGCAGTGCTTCACTTTGATTTGCAGGGAAAGTTTCAAGCTGGGGCAAGGGAATTTCGCATAACGCCAAAAAATATTCGATTTCCACTTTTACCCGATATCGAATCAACGCTTCTTCAGAAAAAAACTGTGCGAGGGCTTTGATTTTGTTTCGGTATCTCCCATCTATCGGTGATACAGCATTCAAGGGCGTTAGCATGAGTGTAGTTTAAAAGCGCAAAGATACTTAAACTTGAAATGTCACCGCGACTCTTGTGCGAGTCGTTTCAGGATTTTGCTACCGCGATTTTGATAGGCGGTACTACCCTCCGACAGGGTTTCTTGTAACACTGAGGTCAATTCTGGGTGCACCCAGTCAAAATCCTTTCCTAGATAATACACATTGGTCATGGAAAAAACCTTTGTTGCCGCGCGATAGGGACCAATAAGCCAATCAAAATTGGTGGACAGCAAGACCTCCTTGTGTCCCAAATTAATGGCCTTGCAATAAACCGCGTCCTTTTTCTGGTAAACTTTAGTTAGTAGCATTTCACAGCAATGCGCCATCGGACGAATTGAAGAGTCGGATTGCATTTCGGTAAGACCCGCTATGAAAAAATCAATATGGGGAAGAAGCAACAAAAGGTTTTTGCGAAGAAGATGGTCCAAAACCCAACTCGCCATGAACAAGCCTTCCTTTTCTTCTTTAAAAACATGTTGAATAAGCGGCAAGACAAGCTCAGGGTAATTGAGCAAGCGATGGGTCAAATCATTTACTTCGGATTTTGACAAGCGCTTTTGGCTCAATTTCAAATGGAGTTCTTTCGCTTGCATGCTTAGGGTTTAACCTACTTTTTCCAGAAGTTCTTGTACCAAAGTTGGTACTCCTTTGGCAGCGGTCTGCCGCAAAATGGTCAAGTTCCCAAAATCACTAGGGTTAACCGCAGGTGCTGGGTCGACAAAATAAATAGGGGTTTGTGGCGGCGCGTAGTGAATCAAGCTTGCTGCGGGATATACCTGCATTGAAGTCCCGATGATGATGACCAAATCGGCTTGCTGGGTCTGGCGGGCAGCTTCTTCCAAAAGTGGAACCATTTCCCCAAACCACACAATGTGGGGCCGCAATTGATGTCCGTTTTCATCCAAATCGCCAAGAAACAAATCCTTTTCCCAATGCAAAACGTGGTTTTCATCTCGGACACTCCGTACCTTTAATAGTTCGCCATGCAAATGTAGCACTTTTGTACTACCCGCTTTTTCATGAAGGTTGTCCACATTCTGGGTAATGATTTGAACTTCGAATTTTTCCTCCAACTGAACCAAGGCCTCATGCCCTGCATTCGGATTCACCTGCAAAAGCTGTCGTCTGCGTTGGTTGTAGAATTCAAGCACGAGTTCCGGATTTTTCTGAAAACCCGCCGGAGAGGCAACTTCCATCACATCATGTCCTTCCCAAAGTCCATTGGCGTCTCGAAAGGTTTTCAAGCCGCTTTCTGCACTCATTCCCGCACCGGTCATGACCACTATTTTCTTTTGCTTTTTCATCCGTTAGGGCGCTAATACAATCAAAAGTATCATTTTTTCTATCTTTTGCTGGATGATTGATAGGGATTTACTGGACTATTTGGAAGGGTTTCTGACGGAAGAACGCAAAACAAGATTTCAGGAAGTTTTGAACCGTAGAACAAAGTATTTGACTGTTGTGCTGGAAGATGTTTTTCAGCTACACAACACCAGTGCAGTGCTCAGAAGTTGCGATGCCTTTGGGATTCAAGAGGCCCATGTTGTGGAAGACCGTTTTGGCAGTCGTTTGGATAAAAATATTGCCATGGGCGCGGAACAATGGGTGGATATCCATCGCTATTCCAATATGGAGTATTGCATTGATACCTTATCCGAACAGGGATTTAAGATATTGGCAACGGCTCCCTATGGGGATTGTTCTCTTTTGGAGGAATATCAAATTCGGGAGAAAACCGCATTGTTTTTCGGTACGGAGCGTGAAGGTTTGAGCGAAGTGGTCAAAAGCAGAGCCGATGGTTTTCTAAAGATTCCCATGGTTGGTTTTTCCGAAAGCTTGAACATTTCGGTATCTGCTGCAATTATTTTGGAAACCTTGTCGAAGCAACTTCGTGCTTCGGAATTGCCATGGCCTTTATCAGCTAAAGAACGTTTGGAGAAACGCTTGGATTGGACCAAAAAATCCATCAAAGATGTCGAGGGCATTATTCACCGTTATTTGTCTGAGCGTTGAATTTTGCTATTTTAGCATGTAACCAATTCTAAAACAAATGACTACAGTTCTCTACATTTTGGGAGGTTTGATTCTCCTTATCGTTTTCTTGGCGATTATTGCTCCAAAGTCCTATAATGTTTCGCGCAGTATTTCCATTGCGCAACCCAAGGATACCGTTTTTGAGTACATTAAGTCTCTTGAAAAAATGGATAATTGGTCCCCATGGGCCAAAAAAGACCCTAATATGGAAAAGAAATTCACGGGAACCGATGGCGAAGTGGGTTCGGTGAGCTATTGGAACGGCAACAAAGAAGTTGGCGAAGGTGAACAGGAAATCACTAAAATCGTATCTGGAGAGCGCATTGAATCCGAACTTCGTTTTTTAAAACCGTTCAAATCCACTTCGGATGCTTATATGACAACCGAGGAGGAAGGCCCTAGTGCTACCAAGGTAACCTGGGGATTCTCGGGAAAAAATAAATTTCCCATGAGTATTTTCATGTTGTTCATGAATATGGACAAAGCCGTGGGGGGCGATTTCGAAGATGGTTTGGGTAGCTTAAAGAATATACTCGAGAGCTAGCCCACCTATTCTTTCAATTCCAAAAGCACTACTTCAAAATCATTGTCGAGCATGACCTGTCCTTTCTCTACAACCACTTCGGTTTCAGAATAAGTGTCGTAAAGGGTAGTGCCATCACCAAAAAATCCTTTCACACGAAGGGATTTTTTGCCTTTGGGTAAATCAAGACCAATAACCACTTTATCTTTGTAGTCGCCTTGGGTATAGCTCCTGGAGAAAACATAAGGTTCTTTGGCCAAACGTTTGTGCTTTCCAGCACCAACTGAGGGATGGTTTCTTCTAAAGGAACCGAGCTTTTGATAATGTTTATGGATGTCTTTTACATGGGGTAACGAATCCAATTCTTCCCAATTCATGAAAGAACGTAGTGTGGCATCGCCCTCTGTACCTTCAATCACCAAACTTCGGGCGGTTTCATCCCCATAATAGACTTGTGATGCGCCCGGTGTCAATAACAACATATTGGCAGCCAAATAAGGTTTGGTGCGGTCTTTGTCAAAAGGTTGCCCATCATCATGTGAGGTGAGGTAGTTTAAGACACTTTTTCCTTTTAGTTTGGTATTCAGTAGTTTACTGTATTTGGTAAAGACCTTTTCATAGGGTTGCTCGGCATCATATTTCAAGTCGAAGTTGATGAGACTTTTAAAACCATAATCAAAAAAATCAACCTTCTTATCCCCAAAATCGAATTCGCGACCGCCTGTGATTCCATAATTGTAGACTTCACCGACCATGTAGAAATCATTCTCATCCAAAATGCGGTCGGGGTGCTTTTTCTTCCAAGTTTCGAAAGCGTAGTTCGCTTCTTTATATAAATCGGACCAGGCGTTTTCGTTGACGTGCTTAACGGTATCGACTCGAAAACCATCTACCCCAAAATCATTGATATAGTCCGTCAACCATTTGATGATATAAAAGCGAGGCGCTCTCGGATAGCCTGTACGTTCGAAAAATAATTGGAGTTCGTCCAACTCTTGACTCAAACGCCCTTCCCTTTTCCATTTGGCCAATAATGCATCAGGCAACTCTACCGCCTCATTTGATTCGGTTATGATATCCGGTAGATTTTGTACCAAGGTACAAGCTGTAGTGTTTTCATAAGTGTCAAAGGTGCAGGCTGGTCCCGTTCGCACCCATTCTTCAGGCCACACAGGGTCTTTGTCGGTAACGGGTCCTGTATGATTCAAAACTACGTCCAAAAGTACTCGAATACCCTTGGCATGTGCAGTTTTTACGAGCTTTTCCAAATCTTTTCGCGTGCCAAAATTAGGGTCAATCGCTGTCCAATCCTTGGTCCAATATCCATGATAACCGTAAGTATTTCCAGTCCCTTCATTGGTAGCGCCATGGATTTGTTCTACGATTGGGGTGAACCAGATGGCGTTGATGCCCAAATCCGTAAAGTAGCCTTCCTCCAGTTTTTGAATTACCCCTTGTAAATCCCCTCCTTCAAAACCACGAAGTATCGCGGTTTCTTCCGTACGCTCAAAGTTGATGTCGTTCTCAGGGTTTCCGTTGTTGAAACGGTCTGTTAAAAGAAAATAGATGTTAGCCCCTTCCCAGACAAAAGGAACCTGTTTTTCGGGCTCGGGTGCTATCGTTACAACTTCTTCCTTTTTCTCAGCTTTTTTTGTCTTTTTGCAACCCAGGATAAAGGAAAAAAGAGACATAACGATAAGCAGTTTTTTCATTAAGGAGGTATTTTGCCTAAAACTATAAAATGAATACGGAAATTTAAAATTTATTTAAGAAGTCCAATAGCCCCCTAAGACCTGTTTATTTCCGATTGAGGACCTTGTATTCTTCATAACAACTGGAAATAGCGTCAAGAATTTGAAGATCGTTGGCCGTGCGAATGAAGGATTTGGAATAGTTGCAGTTGTTCAAAATATCTTCAATATCAACCTTTTCCAGCTGCAAGAGTTCCTTTAAGGTCTCGCGGTCAAATTTAGAGGCCAAAAGGTTTCGGATATCTTCATCCTCTTTCATTTGACGAAGTTTGCGCATTTGTTTTGGTTTTTTCCCAAAGAGGTTCCGCAATAAATCTGCCGGATTGAGGATAGCGCCCAATACCTTGGTTACCGCACTGGGGTTTTTGTTCCCAGCTTCATAGCTCCTTCCTAGGCCAGAAATACTGTATTGGTACGCATTGTTTATCGGTAGGTTTTTGACATCAATCTCTAGGTATCCCGTAAGCTGGTAGGGTCGCACGATGACTTCTTCCAATGCATAGGCCAACTCCGTCAAAGCAATTTCAGTGCCCTCGAACTTGAACATGTCATTGGTGACGCGAACCTTCTGGGATTTGAATCCTAAGAAAGAGAGATAAAGGGTGTCGTTCACCACCGCAGGAATCGAGAATTTACCTTCTTGGTTGGTAATGGTGCCCACCACCTGATTCAAGTTAATCACGTGCACGCTTTCCATGGCAAAGCCAGTTTGGGCATTAACTACCGTAGCGGTAATGTCACGCGGTACAACGTCAGCTTCATCGGTCTGCGCCAGACTTACTAAAGAAAATAACAAAAAGGTGCAGACGATGAATGGTTTCATGAACTCAGGATGCCTTAAAAATACGAAACAACGTAAAATTAAGGTTTAGGCATTTCGGTTTAATAAAGAATTAACGAAAAGAACCCCGGGGGTTTTGCGCCTCTTGAACGACCTCGACCACCTTTTCTTCCTTTTTTTGGATTCGGGCGGTCGCCGCCCTTTTTGAATTTGGACCTTCTGTCACCTCGGTTGCGCTTCTTTCCTGAACCACTACCTGGTTTGGTAGAAACTTCTACGTTGATAAAGCGACCTTTCACTTTAAAATCAGTGAAGGTCTGTAAGATGAAATCTGTTAAAGAAGCGTCTGTATTGAAAAAGGAGAAACTTCCCTTGGTGTCTACGTTGAAAACATCTTCTTTTTCAAGATTCAAGGTATCCCTCAAGAAATCTTTCAAGCTCATCCAGTCGTAGCCATCCCTTTCGCCAATATTAATGAAATAGCGAACTGACCCACTGCCGGAATCCCTTCTACTAGAACGTTCCTTGGCAGGTTCGGAGGTATTGAGGTCCTTTGTTTTGCTGTAATAATTGTAAAAGCGCGTAAACTCTACCGAAACGATTTTTTTGATGAGTTCTTCTCGGTCCAACCCGTCTAAAACATCATGAATGGCCGGTAAATACCCGTCAATTTCGGTATTCACTTCCGTTTCTTTGATTTTGTTGGCCAAATGATAGAGTTGAATCTCACAGATTTCAATTCCTGTCGGGATTTTCTTGGAGATGAAATCTTGTTTGATTTTCTTTTCAATCGCATGGATTTTCCGCATTTCCGAACGGGTCACGATGACCATTGAAATACCAGATTTCCCTGCGCGCCCTGTACGACCACTTCGGTGGGTATAGGTTTCGATTTCGTCAGGAAGTTGGTAATTGATGACGTGGGTTATGTCGTCCACATCGATACCTCTGGCGGCAACATCGGTAGCGACCAACATTTGCACTTGCTTTTTACGAAAAGCGTTCATCACCAAATCCCGTTGGTTTTGACTTAGGTCACCATGCAAAGCGCCTGCGTTGTAGCCATCTTCAATTAATTTTTCCGCAACTTTTTGAGTATCTCGCTTCGTACGACAAAAAATCACGGAAAAGATTCCTGGGTTTGCATCTGCCAAACGTTTTAGCGCAGCGTAACGGTCACGTCCACCCACGGTATAGTACTCATGTTGCACAGTACTAGCCCCAGCATTCTTGGTCCCTACCGTGATTTCTTGGGGTTTGTGCATGAACTTTTTAGCGATTTGGGCCACCTCTTTGGGCATGGTCGCTGAGAACAACCACGTAAATTTTTCTTCTGGAGTGTTGGATAAAATATCCTTGATGTCTTCATAGAAACCCATGTTGAGCATCTCATCGGCCTCGTCCAGTACGCAGTAGTCGATTTTGGAAATGTCTACCATCCGACGTCCAATCATGTCTTTCATACGCCCTGGCGTAGCTACTACGATTTGCGCTCCTTTTTTGATTTGACGCGCTTGTTCGGTTATGCTGGCACCTCCATAGATAGCTACTACACGTAAACCTTTTACATATTTGGAGTAGAGTTGTAGCTCATTGGTAATCTGGAGGCAAAGTTCACGGGTAGGAGAGAGAATAAGTCCCTGTGTGGTGCGGCTATCTTCCTGTATTTTTTGAATCATTGGAAAACCAAAAGCAGCGGTTTTTCCGGTTCCTGTTTGCGCCAAGGCAACTAGGTCCGTTTCATTTTCCAATAAAACGGGAATGGCTTTTTCCTGAACTTCAGAGGGTTTTTCAAATCCCAAATCGGAAATAGCATCCAGAAGTGGTTGGGACAAGCCCAATTCTTCAAAAGGTGTCATAAGGTGTGTTTAAAATCGCAAATATGTAGTGTTGATTGAGCGATTTACCCCTTAAGCCCTTGCAACACGATGCCATACCGGCGGCGTTTTCAGCGGCAAAAGTAGTCTAATTTAAATGGAAGGGACTACAAATCAGGAACTTTTTAAAAAAGCCATCAACTTTTGAAACGCCTTGCCTCGATGGCTGATTTGATTTTTGATGGACAACGGGAGTTCAGCAAAGGTTTGTTCGTAGCCCTCAGGAACAAAAATGGGGTCGTACCCAAATCCACCATCACCTCGTTTTTCGCGAATGATTTTCCCATGTACCTCGCCAACAAAGGAGTGGGCTTGCCCTTTCCAGTTCAGGTGGATGACGGTCTGAAAATAAGCGCTTCGGTCGGAAGTCTCTTTCAATTCCATCAAAACTTTGTCCATATTTTCTTCGGCGTTCTTTTGCGGTCCCGCATACCTAGCCGAGTAAACACCAGGTGCGCCATTTAGTGCAGTAATGAGTAAACCCGTGTCATCAGAAAAACAATTCAAACCATAGGTTTGGGTTACATGGTTGGCCTTGATCGCTGCGTTTTCGGCCAAAGTATCTCCAGTTTCAGGAATATCTTCCGTGCAGCCAATATCTGTCAGAGAACGCAAAACAAATCCAGAGGGTAGGACGGCTTTGATTTCTTCGAGTTTGTTCAAATTATGGGTGGCAAAAACGATTTCCATAACGGATGGGTTTAATGGTGGTCAAAAGTAGTACTTTCACCAAAGTAGAATTGGACTAACACATGCGAATAAAAGTATTACCTCCTTTAGTGATGTTAGGATTTGGATTGGGAATGTACCTTTTGGCCAAGTTTTTACCTGTCGGGCAATTTAGCTTCTTTGGTCAAGATGTATTGATGTGGTTTTTGTTGGGAGCTGCAGTGCTGGTTATGTTTTTGGCCATCTTTCAATTCAGGAAAGCCAAAACCACCTCTAACCCTATTGATTTAACCAAAACCAGTGCTTTGGTGATGGGAGGGGTTTTTCAATATACCCGAAACCCCATGTACTTGGCTATGCTGATGTTGTTGTTGGCCTGGGGTCTGCGTTTGGGCAATGCCTTTAATACCCTTTTGGCGGCTGGTTTTGTTTACTATATGAATCATTTTCAAATTCGATTCGAGGAAGCTGCCTTGGAAAAGCAATTTGGCAAACCCTATCGTCTGTATTGCAAAAACACGCGTCGTTGGTTTTAAGCGTTTTAGAACGGCTTTCACTTTTCTCAAAGATTCTTACATTTTTTTGCCATATTGTTATTTGTTGATTCCTTTTGAAAAGTAGCCGTATCAGCAATGGGATTAAATTTTACTTTTATGGCTTAATTTAAAGGAAGGCATGGTGGAAACCGCAAGAAAATATGTTTTCGATTTTGATAGCACCCTAACCCGTGTGGAAGCGTTGGATGTGCTTGCTGAGATTACCTTGAAGGATAAATCCAACAAAAGCGAAATCATTAAGGAAATCCAAGACATTACCAATTTGGGCATTGACGGGGATATTTCGTTCACGGAATCCTTAGAGCGCAGGATTGGCATGTTGGGCGCACACCAAAACGATTTGGAGCCCTTGGTAGCCGAGTTGCGACAAAAAGTCTCTAAATCCATAGCGGCCAATAAAGAATTTTTCC
>JBCBCH010000027.1:0-13112 GCA_038530835.1 Bacteroidota bacterium
TACCGAAGTCGCGAAGTCAAAGGATACAATGGTGTGTACGGAAAGTACAAGTGGTGTTGCCAGACCGGCCAAAACCAAGGATACTTCTTCAAAACGTTGCCAATCTTTCGCTCTTCCGGACCAACCGAAGCTCAACAGGCTGTAAATTTTCTTTTGGAAAGGGCGTACCGCACGGTCACGAATCATAGCGAAATCTGGCAACAAACCTGTCCACCAGAAAACCAAGGATACCGATAAATATGTTGAAATCGCAAATACGTCCCACAAAAGCGGTGAGTTAAAGTTCACCCACAACGAACCAAATTGGTTCGGAATAGGCAATACCCAATAGGCCAACCAAGGACGTCCCATGTGAATAATCGGGAAAAGTCCCGCTTGGATTACGGAGAAAATCGTCATAGCCTCTGCAGAACGGTTAATCGCCATTCTCCATTTTTGACGGAACAACAAGAGCACTGCCGAAATCAAAGTTCCTGCGTGCCCAATACCTACCCACCATACGAAGTTGGTGATATCCCAAGCCCAGTTTACGGTTCGGTTAAGACCCCAAACCCCAATACCAGTGGAAATGGTATAAATGATACACCCAAGTCCCCAAAGAAAGGCCACCAATGCAATGCTGAACACAATCCACCATTGCTTATTGGCCTTGCCTTCAACTGGACGGGCAATATCCACGGTAACATCGTGGTATCCCTTATCGCCTAGGACAAGTGGTTTTCGAATAGGTGCTTCGTAATGCGACGCCATATTATAACTGCTATTAACTTCTATTTATTGATTATGCTTCTTCAGCATTGCGCACCTTAACTTGGTAGAATACGTTTGGCTTCGTGCCTACGTGCTCGAGCAAGTGGTACATTCTATCGTCTTCTTTTAATTTAGCTATTTGGCTTTCCTCATCATTGATATCCCCAAATACAATAGCGCCAGAGCTACATGCAGATGAACAAGCCGTTTGGAATTCTCCATCCTTGATGACACGACCTTCTCGTTTCGCATCCAAGATCGTTTTTTGAGTCATTTGGATACAAAGTGAACATTTTTCCATAACCCCTCTTGAACGTACGTTCACGTCAGGGTTGATGACCATCTTACCAAGGTCGTTGTTCATATAGTAATCGAACTCGTCATTGTTGTTATACAAGAACCAGTTGAATCGTCTCACTTTATACGGACAGTTGTTTGCACAGTAACGGGTTCCCACACAGCGGTTGTACGCCATGTGATTTTGTCCTTGTCTACTATGGGCAGTTGCCGCAACTGGACAAACCGTTTCACAAGGTGCGTGGTTACAGTGCTGACACATTACCGGCTGGAAAGCTACTTGAGGATTTGCAGATGGATCTTCCATTTGACCAAAGCCACCCAAGGCCCCATTATCTCCAAACAAGCCATCAAGCCCATCCTTTTTCGCATTGTCCTTTTCGAAGGTTTCTTCGGAAGAGTAATATCTATCAATACGCAACCAGTGCATATCCCTTGACTTGCGGATTTCAGCTTTGCCTACAACAGGAACATTATTTTCGGCATGACAAGCAATCACACAAGCCCCGCAACCTGTACAAGCGTTCAAGTCGATGGACATATTAAAGTGGTGTCCGATGGAACGATCGAACTCTTGCCATAAATCCGCATCTGGAGAGGTAACTGGAATTTCTTGATGGTTCAAGCTCACCTCAGGCATATAGTTCCATTCGTGCTTATCTTTGGTATTGAAAATCTCCAAAGAAGTTTCTTTGATGATATCACCACGACCCATCATGGTTTTGTGCAATTGCACGCAAGCGAATTCATGGTCCCCAGCTGCTTTGTCGATAGTTACGCTTTGTACGCTTGAAAAGTCTTTATACAAGGAAAAAGCATTTACTCCTGTAGCCATCTCCTCCTTCATACCTTCTTTTCGGCCGTACCCAAGTGCTAAAGCGACTGTATTTTGTTTTTGCCCTGGCTGAATGACAACAGGAACGTTTTCAATTGTAGTACCATTGACCGTAATGTTCACATAACTACCGTTCATTCCACCATCGGCGACGTTGTAGTTTTCCAATTCCCAAGTTTCCGCATCTGCTTTGGATACCATAAGGTAGTTATCCCAAGACACTCTTGAAATTGGGTCAGGAAACTCTTGCAACCAAGGATTATTGGCTTGTTTTCCATCTCCCATACCGGTTTTGGAATACAACAGCAATTCAATTCCGTCGCTAGTTGAATTCACCAAAGAACGCACTGCAGCAGTCAAAGAAACCATTGCAGGTTCTTCCACTTCTTCAGTTTCTTCCGTTATTTCTGCGGCAACAGGAGCAGCAGTTTCATCTGCCACCATCATCATACTTTCCCCTCCCTTAAAGAAACCATCTTGCAGGGCTTGGTTCCAGCTGGCACCATTAAGTATGGTAGTATCCCAAGTTTGACGAATATAATCGTAATAGGAAGTTGTTTCGCCCATCCAATTCAATAGACAGCTCTGGAATTGACGGGTATCGAACAACTCACGAATCGTGGGTTGCGCTAACGAAAAATGATTCTTTTTGAATTCCACATCACCCCAAGATTCCAAGAAATGTGAAGCAGCCGCAACATATTTGGAAGCAACCGCAGTTTCATCCATGTTGAAGGCAAAATCTACAGAAACATCTACTTTTTCCAAGCCGGTAATAAACTCTTCGGCATTTGGCAAACTATAGGCAGGGTTTACCCCATCCATAATAAGTGCACCCACACGACCTGCATTCATGTCAGCAACCAGCTTGGTGACCTGAGCAGTGTTTCCTTGTCTTGTATATTTTGGATTTTCCGCATCAAATGCTTTACTATTCAGCATTTTATTGATGGCCAACACCACCATTTGGGCATTGACATCATCCAGTCCGGTAACCACTACAGCTTTACTACCTGCTTTTCTTATTTTGGAAGCCAATGCATCAACTACCGCATCCACCTCAGAAGTACCTCCACCTACACTGCTACCATTCAACTTGCCATACAACTTGGCCAGCGTAATTTTCTGCTCTGATGCCGTCATAGGCACTCTATCATCCGCGTTGGCACCTGAAAGCGACATATTACTTTCCATCTGGATATGCTTGGACATTTTTCCGTTCTTTGGAACACGTCCTTTTGCATAAGCACTATCATATCCACCCCCTTGCCAATCACCCAATAAATCTGCACCAAAAGAAACAATGAGCTCAGCTTTGGAAAAATCATAATCCGCCAAAGCGCGTTCACCGTACATGGTCTTAAAGGCATTCAAGGCTGCATCTTGCGAAATAGCATCATAGGTAACATGCATGCTATTTGGGTATTTTACCTGAAAATCTTTGATTAAACGAGAAGTGGATGGACTCGCATAGGTTTGTGTCAACAATACGATTTTCTTACCAGCAGTACCAAGACTTCCGAGTTTGGCACGCACGGTTGCATCCAAAACCTTCCATTCAATAGGCTCGCCATTTGCGGAAGGCCCTTGAACCCTTTTGCTATCATAAAGCGACAATACCGAAGCTTGAACCCTAGCGTTGGCACCACCGTTAGCTCCCGCCATGGTATTGTTCTCTACCTTGATAGGACGGCCTTCTCTGGTTTTGATAAGGATACTGGCAAAATCGAAACCATCTGCAATAGTGGTTGCGTAGTAATTTGCCACTCCCGGAACAATTCTATCCGGCTGGAATACGTAAGGCAAGGATTTATGCACAGGCCCCTCACAAGCTGCAGCAGCAGCAGCGGCGGTGCTAAAACCGATATACTTTAAAAAATCCCGACGATTGGTCGATGTGTCAGCCAGGGTTTCTTTGTCCCCTAGAAAATCATCCACCGGGATATGCTCCGTAAACTCGTTTTGCTTTAGCGTCTCAACAATGGAATCGTTCGGATTTAATTCCGCTTCACTTTTCCAGTATTTTTTGTTTGATGCCATACGATATATCTCGAATTTCCTTCTTTATTAATAATGACATTTACCACATTCCAATCCACCCATCATAGCAGCGGTCAGTTCCGTTACCCCATATTTCTTGGAAAGCTCGGTATGAATCGCTTCGTAGTATTCATTTCCTTCTACCTTCACATTGGTTTCACGGTGGCAGTTGATACACCAGCCCATGGTCAATGGTGCATGCTGGTACATAATTTCCATTTCTTCGACAGGACCATGACAGGTTTGACACTCAATTCCGGCTACGGAAACGTGTTGCGAGTGATTGAAATAGGCAAAGTCAGGCAAGTTGTGGATGCGAACCCACTCCACAGGCTGTGCTTCGCCCGTGTATTGTTGGTTTTCCTCATCCCAGCCAACGGCCTTATATAATTTTTTGATTTCCCCAGTGTAGAACTCGTTGGTGTACCCATTTGCCAAATCCTCAGCACTAGGTCCCTCTGGGTTACCCTTGTACTCATAAATGGATTTATGGCAGTTCATACACACATTCAAAGCTGGAATGCCTGAATGTTTTGAAACCCTAGCGGAGGAGTGACAATATTTACATTCGATTTTATTATCTCCAGCGTGGATTTTATGGGAGTAATGAATCGGTTGTACCGGAGCATACCCTTGGTCCACCCCAACTTGCATCATCCAACCGTAAGCAAAATATGCACTCCCCAACAAGAGGAAAATGACGGAAACCAAAACCAAGAACTGGTTTTGGGCAAATGCTTTCCAGATAGGGATTCGCTTTTCAACTCTTTCTTTTTCAAGTACTACTCCATTCGCTTCTGCAATACGGCGCAGGGTTTGGTTTACCAACACCAACATTACCACCAAAAGACCAAACACTAATGCTAAAGCTCCTAATATAATTTCATTCGAAATTCCTGAAGAAGCTCCCGTGGCCGCCCCCGTGTCTGCGACTGCCGTAGCAGCTACTGCTGGTGCTGGCGGTGGCGCGGCTGTGTATGCCAAAATATTATCGATATCTGCATTGGACAGCGTAGGAAATGCCGTCATTGCGGCTTGGTTGTATTCCGCGTAGATTTTATTGGCGTAGGCATCGCCAGAAGCAATCATACCCGCGCTATTCTTAATCCAAGCGTACAACCATTCTTTGTCGAGACCTTCTTCTTCAGCAAGTCTGGTTTCCACATTGGCCAATGCAGGACCCGTCATCTTCCGGTTCAAGGCGTGACACGCGGCACAGTTCTGATTGAAGAGTTGTTTTCCTTTGGCTGGGTCACCCCCAGCAGCGGTTTCTTCCACCGCCTCTACCGGTGCTTCGGCAGCGGCTTCCTCTTTTCCATAAAATGAATTTGAAAAAAGCATGAAAAAAAGACCTAGTATCGTTGGTAATAGAGTGCGGTTAAAAACCTTTTTCATACTTGCTGTATTTCTATCAAATTTCTTGGCACGGTTGTTTCTGAAAGCTACACATGTATTGGTTCGACCGTGCTAAAAATTGGTCACAAAAATACGACATAGGACCATTTTTTAAAATCTTAACAGATTTATAAATACTAATTTATAACTGTTCTAAATAAATGAATTTCACACTGTTTAACCTTCGATATGCTAACTTTGTTCTTAAATAATTGTATTCCAATGCATAAAATGCTAAAAACCTTTATTTTATTGGCGCTCACGGGTATTCCAACTTGTTTTGCCCAAGCTCAGGAAGGGAGCATTACTATTGAACAAGATCCTAAAATAGACCAATTGTTGAGCTTGTATTCTCAGGTAAATTCCAACATGGGCCACTACCAAATACAAGTAGGTTTTGGCAGCTATCAAAAAGCCCAAAATTTAAAAACAAGAGTGGAATCAGATTTTCCGGGATGGTACTCCAAGATTGAATTTGAATCCCCGACTTATCGAGTTCGATTGGGGAAATTCAAAACCAAATTAGAAGCGGAACGGAAATACCTGGAAGTCCGGAAAAAGTATCCAGAGGCCATGCTCCTCAAACCGGAAAAGAAAATCGAATAAGGTTCACATTTAAAACCTACAGCTTTTTCTTCACTGCTACTTCTTGGAAAGATTCTACAATATCTCCCTCTTTGATGTCATTGTAGTTTTTGATTTGCAGACCACAATCGTATCCTTTTGACACCTCTTTTACGTCGTCCTTGAAGCGTTTCAACGAGGCCAATTCACCGGTGAAAATTACTACTCCATCACGGATAAGTCGAATCTGTGAATTTCTGAAGACCTTACCGCTGGTGACCATACATCCGGCAATGGTTCCCACTTTCGAAATCTTGAAGGTTTCCCGAATCTCAGCATTTCCGGTAATCTCTTCTTTGATTTCAGGCGACAACATACCTTCCATCGCATCTTTCAAATCATTGATCGCATCATAAATGATGGAGTACATTCTGATATCGATTTCCTCCTTATCGGCAAGCATACGGGCATTGCCCATCGGCCTTACGTTAAATCCGATAATAATGGCATCCGAAGCACTGGCTAGCAGCACATCTGACTCGGTAATCGCACCAACACCTTTGTGAATGATGTTTACTTGTATTTCAGCCGTAGAGAGTTTTTGGAAGGAATCGGTCAAGGCTTCCACAGAACCATCCACATCCCCTTTGAGGATAATGTTCAGCTCTTTAAAGTCTCCAAGGGCAATTCGTCTTCCAATTTCATCCAAGGTAATATGACGTTGCGTTCGTACCGATTGCTCACGTTGCAATTGCGAACGTTTTGTGGCAATCTGTTTGGCTTCGCGCTCATCATCCAGCACATTGAATCGGTCACCAGCTTGTGGTGCGCCGTCCAAACCAAGAATGGAAACAGGCGTTGCGGGTCCAACCGTTTTTACGTTTTTACCCCGCTCATCCTGCATGGCTTTTACTTTTCCACTGCAAGTCCCTGCCAAAACATAGTCTCCGATTTCAATAGTACCGGCTTGCACCAAAACAGTGGATACATAACCTCGGCCTTTGTCCAAAAAGGCTTCCACAACCGTACCGGAGGCAAGTTTATCTGGATTCGCCTTTAATTCGAGCAACTCAGCTTCAAGCAAGACTTTTTCTAGTAATTCGTTAACCCCTTGACCAGTTTTAGCCGAAATATCGTGGGATTGGATTTTACCACCCCAATCCTCTACCAAAAGGTTCATGGCCGCTAGGCCCTCCTTAATTTTATCTGGATTTGCGGTAGGCTTGTCAATTTTGTTGATTGCAAATACGATAGGCACTGCAGCAGCTTGCGCGTGACTAATCGCTTCTTTGGTCTGGGGCATGATGTCGTCATCCGCAGCTACAACAATGATTGCAATATCGGTAACCTGGGCACCTCTAGCACGCATCGCGGTAAACGCTTCGTGACCCGGCGTATCCAGGAAAGTTATTTTCTGACCGTCAGTAAGCGTTACGCCATAGGCGCCAATGTGCTGGGTGATTCCGCCGCTTTCCCCGGCAATTACGTTTTCTTCACGGATGTAATCTAGCAAAGAAGTTTTACCATGATCTACGTGACCCATTACCGTAACAATGGGTGCTCTGGCTTTCAAATCTTCTGGAGCATCTTCCTCTTCCTCAATCGCTTCTTCGATTTCGGCTGTTACGAACTCTACCTCATAACCAAATTCTTCCGCAACAATAGAAAGGGTTTCGGCATCAAGTCGCTGGTTCAAGGTTACCATAATACCCAACGACATACACGCAGAAATGATTTCCGTGGTGGAAACATTCATCATGGTCGCCATTTCGTTAACCGTAACGAACTCGGTTACCTTCAGAATTTTGCTTTCTAGCTCTTGTTGTTCGAGATCTTTCTCGGTTTGTTGTCTGTGTTGGTCACGTTTTTCCCTGCGATATTTCGCCCCCTTACCTTTGTTGGCTTTACCTTGGAGTTTTTCAAGGGTCTCCCGTACTTGCTTTTGTACTTCTTCTTCTGTAGGCTCCACCTTTGGTGCCGCGTTCCGTTGCCCTCCTCTTCTTTGGTTATTACGGTTCCCGAAACGATCGTTCCCTGATTGGGTTTTGCTTACGATTCGTTTTCTTCGCTTTTTTCTATCGTTGCTATTGTTGTTAGAACCATTAGCAGCGCCGCTAGTTTCCTCTTTCTTCTTCTTGGGCTTCTCAAACTTGGAAAGGTCAATCTTGTCACCAGTGATTTTGGGTCCGGACAGTTTTTTGTACTGCGTTTTGATTGTTTCCGTCTCTTGTTGAACCTCGGGTGCTTCCACAGGTTGCTCTACTTTCGCAACAACTTTGACCTTAGGCTCTTCCTTAACCTCGGGCGCTTTTTCGACAACCTCGGCAACTGGCTGGGCTTCCTCAACAGGTTTTACCTCTTCTTTTACTTCTTCGACCTCAGGTTTTTCTGGCTTTTTGTCCAGTTCTATTTTACCAACGGTTTTAGGTCCAGAAAGTTCGGCCTTTGCCTTGATGACTTGACTTTCGGCATTTCGCTTTTCACGGGCCAGACGCTTCTCTTCTTGTTCCTGCTCGATTTGCAAGCGAAGTGCTTCTTTCTCCTTTCTTTTTTCTTCCCCAACTTCTTTGGAAGCTACCTTTTTGCTTTTGTCGGTTTGGAATTCATCCAAAAGCACTTGGTACACCTCATCACTAATTTTGGTGGTAGGGCGTGCTTCGACATCATGGCCTTTAGAAGCCAAGTGGTCTATTGCCCTATCCAAAGAAATGTTGAGCTCCCTTAGAACTTTGTTAAGTCGTATTGTTGGGTTACCTGCCATATAATTTTCCTTACCCTAAAATTCGCTGCTAATATACTAGTTTAATCTTCAAACTCTTCTTTGAGGATTCGCACTACTTCTTGTACGGTTTCCTCCTCTAAATCAGTTCTTTTGACCAAGTCAGCCGCATCTTGCTCCAAGACACTTCTTGCGGTATCCAAACCGATTTTCTTGAATTCCTCGATGACCCAGCTTTCGATTTCATCGGAGAACTCGGTCAACTCTACATCTTCTTCCACTCCCTCACGGAACACATCGATTTCGTAGCCCGTCAATTGTCCGGCCAAACGAATATTGTGTCCCCCACGTCCAATTGCCTTGGAAACCTCTTCGGGTTTCAAATACACTTGGGCGGTTTTCTTTTCGTCATCAAGTTTTACCGTAGTAACTCTAGCGGGACTTAGTGCCCGAGTTACCATTAACTGGGAATTGTTTGTCCAGTTGATGACGTCAATATTTTCATTGCCCAATTCACGAACAATTCCATGGATTCGAGACCCTTTCATCCCTACACAAGCACCAACTGGGTCGATACGATCATCATAGGAATCCACGGCAACTTTTGCCTTTTCCCCAGGAATCCGAACCGCCTTTTTAATAGAAATCAAGCCATCAAACACTTCCGGAATCTCTTGGAAGAACAATTGCTCCAGGAAAACGGGTGACGTTCTTGACATAATGATACTGGGCTTGGTACCTTTTAACTCCACACTTTCGATGACACCTCGCACGTTATCTCCTTTCCTAAAGAAATCTGATGGAATTTGCTTTTCCTTGGGTAGAATGATTTCGTTTCCTTCATCGTCCAAAAGAATAATCGCTTTATGGCGAATGTGGTGTACCTCAGCAGTGTAGATTTCACCTTCCAAATCTTTGAACTGCTTGTAGATAGTGGTGTTATCGTGTTCGTGGATTTTGGAAATCAAATTCTGGCGCAACGCCAAAATAGAACGTCTTCCCAAATCCATCAGCTTTACTTCCTCAGAAACATCTTCCCCAACCTCAAAATCAGGCTCGATTTTACGTGCTTCGGTCAATGAGATTTCTTCATTGGGTTCTTCTACTTCACCATCCTCTACCACTATCCTATTTCGCCAAATTTCCAAATCCCCTTTATCAGGGTTGATAATAATGTCAAAGTTTTCGTCCGAACCGAACTTACGCTTAAGGGCACTGCGGAATACTTCTTCCAAGATGGCCATTAACGTTACCCTATCAATAAACTTATCGTCCTTAAATTCCGAAAAGGATTCGATGAGCGCTAGGTTTTCCATTTTTGAACTTCGATTAAAATTTTAATACCACTTTTGCTTCTTCTATATCAGAAATCGCGACGGTCTTTTCTTTTTGGACCGTTACCTTTCCTTTACCAACTGGCTTGGGCTCTCTTGCCTTCCACTTCAAGGTAATGGAATCTGTTGTTGCTGCAACAAGCTCGCCTTTTATTTCATCGGCGGTTGTTTTTACCTTCAAGGTCCTGCCCACATTCTTGGCATATTGTCGAGGCAATTGCAAAGGAGCTGTAGCTCCAGCAGAAGTCACCTCCAAGGCGAAATCTTCTTCCTCCCTATCCAAGTTGTGTTCAATGGCCCTACTTATTTTCATACAATCCTCAAGATTCACCCCTTGGTCACCGTCGAGAATAACGCGAATCGCGTTATCGGCACCAACGGTAAAATCAATGAGGAAAAGCGAAGGGTTTTCTTCCAGCGCTGCTTCCAATAAAGATTGTACTTTCTGTTTGAACATAGAGTATTGATAATAAAAGAGGGGACTATGACGTCCCCTCATTGAATATCTTGATTCTATAAGTTGTGCAAATATACCATTATTAAAGGGAATGCACAAAAAACGTCAAACAAAAAACCCCGGTGAAAAACCAGGATTTTTTGTTGGCCTACTAGGACTCGAACCTAGAATGACTGGACCAAAACCAGTAGTGTTGCCAATTACACCATAGGCCATTATCGCTTTCGCGGGTGCAAATTTAAGACAAACTTTGTTTTGCACAAATATTTTGACATTATTCCACACACTTTGTGGCTTCTTAAGGGCTGTTAAACCTTTTCGAAAAACAACCATGCGTCTCTGTTAGTTTTACTAAATTCGCCACATCTTGGTAAACACCAGACTTTATGTTCGCAAAAGACTTTAAGAAATGGGAAACCTGGTTGGGTTGGGGATCCTTTGCCATAGCGCTTGTTGTTTATATTTTGACTGTTGAGCCTACAGGCAGTTTTTGGGATGCTGGTGAATACATTACTACCTCTGCCAAATTACAAGTCGGCCACCCCCCGGGTGCACCGCTCCTTCAAATGATAGGTGCCTTCTTTTCCATGTTCGCCTTTGGGGATACTTCCAAAATCGCTCTCATGGTCAATATGGTTTCCGTGGTTTCCAGCGCATTTACCATCCTTTTTACATTTTGGATTATTACCAACCTGCTTCAGAAGGTAGTTTTAAAAAAGAAGGAAATGACCAACCCCAAAGCCATTGCCATTTTGGGTAGTGGATTAGTTGGAGCCCTGGCCTTTACTTTCTCGGATAGTTTTTGGTTTAACGCGGTAGAGACTGAAGTGTACGCCATGGCCAGCCTTATTATGGCCTTGCTGCTTTGGATGGGATTGAAATGGATAGATAATTTGGATGATCCTCGTGGTAATAAATGGCTGTTGTTGATTTCTTTTGTGGTAGGATTCACGTTCGGTATCCAGTTTATGGGCTTTTTGGCGATTCCCTCTGTGGGATTGCTCTACTTTTTCAAAAAATATAAAAAGGTAACGGTCAAAAACTTCCTGTTGGCCAACTTGGCCGTCATCACCATACTCATTCTAGTGTACAAGTTTTCCTTGACCTATGTCCTTAAACTTTTTGGCTGGAGTGAAGTGTTCTTCGTAAATACGATTGGATTGCCTTTCAATTCTGGTTCTATAATTATGGGGTTGCTTTTTGTAGCGGCCTTTTACTTCGGATTGCGGTACACGCGACTTAATAAATTTTATACTGGGAATACGGTGGTTCTATGTTTGATGTTCCTCTTTCTCGGATTTTCATCTTGGCTGATGCTACCCATTCGAGCCAATGCCAATACCGTGGTTAATGAAAATGACCCTTCCGATGCGCGTTCGCTTTTGGCCTATTACAATCGTGAGCAATATCCTGGAGTGGAAAGCCCTTTCTATGGCGCTTATTATTCCGACACCTTCGCAGGTGCTGGAGAAGATAAAGACGACAAGCCCAAATACGAGAAGGATTACACCTTGGGCAAATATGTTATCGTCAATAATTGGGAAGATGCCTTACAAGGCCCCAATCCCAAGCACGTAGGACCGTTGCCGAGAATGTGGAGCGACCAACATGCCGAGAATTACATGAAGTTTTTTGACCCTCTCGATTTTCGCATCAAGTCAGAATACATCTCACAAAACGAACTACGGGAAGCGGTTTCACAGTTCAAGACCGCCTACGCGCAAGGTGAAATCGAAACGGACCAATACATGCGTTTCCTAAGGGATTTCTCCGATTACATCGAAGTGCAACCCCCTACGCTGGGCCAAAACATCAAGTATTTGTTCCAATTTCAATTTGGATACATGTACATGCGCTATTTCATGTGGAACTTTGTCGGCCGGCAAAACGATAGGCAAGGTCGCTATGATTCCAATGGGCATTGGATAAGCGGTATCGGTTTTTTGGATAGCATGCGTTTGGGAAGCCAAGCAAACCTGCCCAAGGATTGGACCGAAAATAAAGCTCGAAATACCTACTTCTTTTTACCCTTATTGTTGGGCATCATAGGTATTGTGTTTCAGCTTACGCGAAATCCAAAACAGTTTTGGGTATTGTTCGTGTTCTTCATGTTTACAGGCCTCGCCATTCAGTTTTATACCAACCCCTATATTTTCCAACCGCGTGAGCGGGATTATTCCCTAGTGGGCTCTTTCTTTATCTTTTGTATTTGGATTGGTATTGGTGTCTACGGATTATTTGATGAACTTCGGAAGCTGATTTCTCCCAAAATTGCTTCTTTCGGAACGGTTGGTCTTTGCCTGTTGGCAGTTCCTCTACTGATGGGGTATCAAAACTGGGATGACCACGATCGGTCCAATCGCTATACTGCGCAAGCCACGGCAAAAGCGTATTTGGATTCTTGTCAAGAAGATGTTGGCGCCATGTTGTTCACTATTGGGGATAACGATACATTTCCGCTCTGGTATGTACAGGAAATTGAAGAATTCAGAACGGACGTACGGGTCATAAACACCAGTTTATTTGCCACGGATTGGTACATCGACCAAATGAAGCATAAAGCGTACTCCAGCGAACCCATTCCTTCCCAATTGACCCATGACAAATACCATTATGGCGCCAGGGACGCCGTTTACTTTCAACCGGTAAGTGAAAACCGTTGGAACATCAAGGATTTCATGAATTGGATAGGAAGTGAAAAGCCACAGACCAAGATTCGGT